>CAZFPG010000366.1:0-3746 GCA_964521055.1 uncultured Marinobacter sp. | reverse complement strand
AGGTTGGTCTTGAAGATGGTTTCCTCAAGGTTACGGTGGCCCACAAACGCACCGGTGTTGATATCGATGGTGGTCATTGCCTCGGTCTGGTCAATGATCACATACCCGCCCGACTTCAGCTGAACCTTGCGGCTGAGGGCTTTCTGGATTTCATCTTCAACGGAATAAAGATCGAAAATGGGTCGCTCACCGGGATAATACTCGACCTTGTCGGAAAACTCGGTGACAAACTCATTCACGAATTCCATGACCCGCTGGTAGCTTTCACGGCTGTCGATGCGCACTTTTTCTGTCTGCGGGCGAATCAGGTCGCGAATGGTGCGGATAAACAACGGTAAATCCTGATAAACCGCCGCCGGCGCCTGGCTGTGGGTGATTCGTTCCTCGATCGCCTGGTTAAGACGATGAAGATAGGTCATGTCGCCCAGAAGGTCTTCCGTCGAGGCCGCCTCTGCTGCCGTGCGGATGATATAGCCCCCGCTCACGTCAGGATCGGCTGCAGCACCCTCTTCCACCAACGCCTTCAGGCGCGAACGCTCATTGTCGTCCTCAATACGCTGGGAAATGCCCACATGACTGACCCCGGGCATAAACACCAGGTAGCGGGAGGGAATGGATAACTGGGTGGTCAGTCGCGCACCCTTGGTGCCAATGGGATCCTTGGTAACCTGAACCACCAGCGACTGACCCTCCCGCAGCAGGGTGCGGATGTCAGGGACGGTTTTCGGAGTATCGGCGGATTCAATGGGGGGTTGCTGCACGGGCACCACGTCGGAGGCATGAATGAAAGCGGCCCGCTCCAGACCGATATCCACAAATGCTGCCTCCATACCGGGCAGTACGCGAACCACCTTGCCCTTGTAGATATTGCCGACAATCCCCTTGCGGCTGGTGCGTTCAATGTAAGCCTCCTGGAGCATGCCGTTCTCCACGAGAGCCACCCGGGTTTCCACCGGGGTCACATTGATCAGTATTTCTTCGCTCATTGCGGCTCTCCTGCCTGCTTGTTCCAGGTTTCCCAGACCGGGCATCCGGCGCCGGCGAGTAATTGTGCGGTTTCCTGCAGGGGCAGCCCGACCACCGCGCTGTAACTTCCCCGCAGTTCTTCTACAAAAATACCACCCCGCCCCTGTATACCATAGCCGCCGGCCTTGTCCATGGGTTCTCCGGTGGCCACATAGGCGTTTATCTCCCCGTCTGCCAGCCGGCGGAAGCGGACATCCGTTACCGAAACCCGTGATTCACAGCCATTTGCGCCGGCAACGGCGACTGCTGTCATCACCTGATGGGTCGTACCGGCCAGTTGCCTGAGCATGGCCGCCGCGTCATCGCTGTCCCGTGGCTTGCCCAGAATCCGGCCCGCAAGCACCACGGAGGTGTCCGAGCCGATCACAATGGCCTTCGGCTCTGCCAAATGAACCGCCAGGGCTTTCTCCCGGGCCAACCGCTCCACATAATCCGCTGGCGATTCACCGTTACCGGGGGTTTCATCAATATCCGCCGGACGAATCTCGAACGAAAGCCCGATCTGCCTCAGCAGTTCGGCTCGTCGGGGTGAGGCGGAGGCGAGAACAATCGATGCCATCAAACGCCGGCGCCTCCTCTATCCCAGCTTTCGATTGAGATTGTCCAGCAACACGCAGACGATGGGCCAGACAATGGCGCTGGTCAACGCCGGCCATAGATAACTGAAGCCTGAATCATCCGCACCCAGGATTTGCTTGATGAAATGCACCAGCATCTGATTGATGCCCAACAGCAGGAACACCATCAGGCACTGCTGGGGCATGGGATACATGCGAAGCCGCTGATGAATCGTCAGTACCAGAAACGCAATGACAGCCATCGCCAGAGCATTGACGCCCAGGGGAGTGGCTTCCAGGACATCCAACAACAGGCCCAGACACCATGCCAACAGAATCCCGAACTGGGCTGGCGCCCGGAATGTCCAGTAAAATACCATCAAACCGAGCCACTCCGGCCGGAACTCGAACCATCCCACCGGGAACAGGGAACTGCTGAGCACCAGGGCCAGTACAATGCTGAATGCGAAAACGGGATAACTGATCACCGACAGCATCAGCGCACCTCGCCCTGTTCTGCCGGCTCCGCTTCACCGGCCGGGGCCGGGTCCTGCGCCTGGTCGGTAGCCTCCTGGGCAGGCGAGAACACAACCAGTATCAGCCGGCTCTTGTTCAGATCCGCCAGCGGCGTGGCCTCAATTTTCACAAAAGGTTCGCCCTGCTCTTTGCTGATATTGTCGACTTCTGCAACCGGATACCCTTTCGGGAAACGCCCACCCAGGCCGGAACTGACCAGCAGGTCGCCCTCGCGAATGTCTGCCGTATCCGGCACATGCACGAGCTCCAGGGTATTGGTGTCGCCGTTGCCAAGAAGAATCGCCCTCAGGCCATTACGCACCACCTCCACCGGCACAGCGTGGCTACTGTCCGACACCAGCAATACCCTTGAGGTGAAACTGCTGGTCTGCTCGACCTGTCCCATCAGGCCGTTGGCATCCAGAATGGCCTGGCCGACTTCCACACCGTCGCGGCTTCCCTTGTTGATAACAATTTCATGGGAGAACGGGTCCGGGGAAACGGCCACCACTTCGCCAACAATGACCCGGTCATCCAGTACTTCCGACGAGTTCATCAACTGACGCAGCTCATTGTTCTCGGAAGCCAACGCGGCGTATTTGAGGGCCCGCCGCTCCAGTATCAGCAGGCGCGCACGGAGCTCCTCGTTCTCTGCCTGGAGGTCTTCCTTGCTGGTAAACAGGCTGGCGACCCAGTCGTTGAACTCTGAGGGAGCGTTACCCAGCCAGTGTATCGGGGCCAGGCCTGTGCCAATGGCACTGCGAACCGGGGTGAGCTGATTGAAGCGGTCGTCGGCCACTATCAGCACCACTGACAACACCACCACCAGCAACAGTCTGAAACCGGGAACGGGACCCTGTACGAAGATGGTTTTAATGACGCACCCTCCCGCAATCCCTGCAGGTGGCCATACGACAACCGCCGCCGTGAGGTTTCACGAGCGGCGGCGGGGTTGAAGTAATGTCGGGGCTTAAAGCCGGGGTCAAGGTCAGCCCTCCTGGGAGAACATTCCGATTCCACCGCGGTCAATCACTTCCAGCGCCTTGCCGCCGCCACGGGCGACACAGGTAAGCGGGTCTTCGGCAATGATCACCGGCAGGCCGGTCTCCTCGCTGATCAGTTTGTCCAGGCCTCGAAGCAGTGCTCCGCCACCGGTGAGCACGATGCCGCGTTCGGCAATGTCGGATGCCAACTCCGGCGGGGACTGTTCCAGCGCGCTTTTCACGGTCTGGACGATCTGCGCCAGGGATTCCTGGAGGGCATCGAGGATCTCCTCGCTGTTCAGGGTGAAGGCACGGGGCACACCTTCGGCCAGGTTACGGCCGCGAACGTCGATTTCACGGATTTCCAGGCCTTCATAGGCACAGCCGATTTCGTGCTTGATGCGCTCTGCGGTGGAATCACCGATCAGGCTGCCGTAGTTGCGGCGCACGTAGGTGACGATGGCTTCGTCAAACTTGTCACCGCCGGTGCGTACCGACTCGGCGTAAACGATGCCGTTCAGGGAAATAATGGCAATCTCCGTGGTACCACCGCCTATATCAACGATCATGGAGCCGCTGGCTTCTTCCACCGGCAGACCGGCACCAATAGCGGCGGCCATGGGCTCTTCAATCAGGAAGACTTCCCGGGCACCGGCGCCCAGGG
>CAZFPG010000365.1:0-3747 GCA_964521055.1 uncultured Marinobacter sp. | reverse complement strand
GTCCAGCAGCGCCAGGTTGGCAACCGCGTCCGGGTAACCGACCGGGAAGTAGAGAACTATCTGGAAGCCACTGCTGGTGACGGGCCCACCAATACCGAGTACGAGCTCGCCCATATCCTGGTGGAAGTGGAAGACTTCAACGATGAAGATCAGGTCAGCGAGGCCCGGGAAAAGATAGAGCGGCTGCGGGAAGAAATTGCAGGCGGCCGGAACTTTCGTGAGGTTGCCGTTGCTGAATCCGATGCCAGCAGTGCCCTGGAGGGCGGCGATATGGGCTGGCGTGCCGAGAATCAACTGCCGTCACTGGTTGCCGATGTGGTTCCGGAACTGGAGCCAGGGACCGTTTCGCCAGTACTTGAAAACAGCAGCGGGTTTCACCTGGTTATGGTCATGGACCGCCGAGGTGGCGAAAAGGCCGAAGTGATCGAGCAGTCCATGGTTCGCCACATTCTTGTGCGCACCTCTGAAACTGTCTCTGAAAGCCAGGCGGAAGAAGCTATCCGGGATATCTATCAACAGCTCGAAAACGGCGCTGATTTCGGGACGCTGGCACGGGAATACTCCGACGACCCGGTATCCGGCTCCGATGGCGGCAACCTCGGCTGGGTCAGCCCGGGCCAGATGGTGCCCGAGTTCGAGCAGGCGATGATGCAGGCTGATGTCGGCGAGTTGAAGGGTCCCTTCAGGTCGCAGTTCGGCTGGCATATTCTGGAAGTCCAGGAGCGTCGCCAGCAGGATATCAGTGGCGAAGTCAGGGAATCGGAGGCACGCCAGGCCATTTACCGCCGCAAGTTTGATGCTGAACTGCAGAACTGGCTGCGGGAAATCCGTGACGAGGCCTTTATTGAATTCAAGAACGACGAATCCGGAGACACCAGCGAGTCATGACACAGCCGGTCACCCTTGCACTGACAGCGGGCGAGCCCGCGGGCATCGGCCCGGAACTCTGCCTGCAACTGGCGCTTGAGGAACGCCAGCCAGGAATTGTGGTGGTGGCCTGCAAACACCTGCTGCAAACCCGGGCACAGCAGCTTGGGCTGACAGTGGAGCTTGAGGACTGGACCCCCGGAAGCAACGCGGCTACCAGGTCGGGCCACCTTTCTGTCCTCCATGTGGATGGCCTTGCCAGCACTGACGCCGGCCGGCTTGATCCTGCCAACAGCGCCTACGTTCTGGACACCCTCCGTACTGCTGCCAGGGGCTGTCTTGACGGTACTTTCGACGGCATGGTGACGGCTCCGGTTCACAAGGGTGTTATTAACAATGCCGGTATCGCTTTCAGCGGCCACACCGAGTTCCTGCAGGAACTCTGCGGTGTAGAACGTGTTGTCATGATGCTGGCCACTGACGAACTCAGGGTAGCTCTGGTAACCACCCATCTGCCCCTGAAAGACGTATCCGCGGCCATAACCGCCGAGCGTCTGACACAGGTCACCCGCATCCTCAATGCTGACCTGCGCAGGTTCTTCAGCATCGAGCGCCCCAGAATCCTCGTCGCCGGCCTCAATCCCCATGCCGGGGAAGGTGGTCACCTTGGGAGGGAAGAAATCGAGGTCATAGAGCCCACTCTGGACAGACTCCGAGAGGAAGGAATTACCCTGACCGGCCCATTACCGGCCGACACCCTGTTTACGCCCCACTGGCTGGACAATGCCGATGCGGTACTGGCCATGTATCACGATCAGGGCCTGCCGGTACTGAAGTTCCAGGGCTTCGGCAGAGCCGTCAACATAACTCTCGGCCTGCCCATCGTCCGCACCTCCGTCGACCATGGCACTGCCCTCGACCTGGCAGGCACGGGCAAGGCGGATGCAGGCAGCCTGCACACCGCGATCAGAGTGGGCGAACAGATGGCAAAATCCGCAAAAAGAGAAACCTTCGAGTGAGCAACAAACACGGCCACCAGGCCAGGAAACGCTTCGGCCAGAATTTTCTCCACGACCCGGGCGTGATCGAGCGCATTATCCGCGCCATCAATCCGAAACCGGACGATGCCCTGGTGGAAATCGGGCCCGGTCTTGGTGCGCTCACCGAAGAAATGCTCGCGGTGAATCCCAACCTCCAGGTGGTCGAGCTGGACCGGGATCTGATTCCCGTGCTCAGAACCAAGTTCTTCAATTATCCCAATTTACGGATTCACCAGGCGGACGCTCTCAAGTTCGATTTTGGCGAACTGGTGGAGGGCAGGCCACTGAGGATCATAGGAAACCTGCCGTACAATATTTCCACGCCACTGATTTTCCACCTGCTGGGCCACTCGGGCGTGGTGCAGGATATGCACTTCATGCTGCAGAAAGAGGTGGTGCAGCGGCTGGCGGCGGTTCCTGGCGACAACAATTATGGCCGACTGGGCATCATGGCCCAGTACTTCTGCCGCGTGCAGCCACTGTTCGAAGTAGGACCGGGGGCCTTCCGCCCCGCCCCAAAAGTGGACTCTGCCATTGTCCGGCTGGTGCCCCACAAGACATTGCCGCACCCGGCGAAGGACTACAAACTGTTGCAGGCGGTAGTACGTACTGCCTTCAGCGCCCGCCGCAAAACCCTGCGCAAGGCCCTGGCGGGCATGGTAACCGTGGAACAGCTTAACAGCGTCGGTATCAATGATGGCCTGCGCCCGGAAAACCTGGGCCTTGCCGACTACGTAGCCATTGCCGATCTGCTGGCGGACAGCAAACCCGAAAGCCACAGTGCCGATGAGGTAAACCATGACTGATTACGCCATTGGTGACATTCAGGGATGCTATGAGCGCCTTCTGGACGTTCTTGCCAAGGTGGACTTTTCCCCCTCCCGGGATCGGCTCTGGGTTGCCGGAGACCTGATTAACCGTGGGCCGTCCTCCCTGGAAACCCTGCGTTATGTTGAAAGTCTGGGCAGCTCAGCGGTGGTGGTGCTTGGCAACCACGACCTGCACCTTTTGGCGGTGGGCCTCGGCGGGCATGCCCTCAAGAACAAGGACACACTTTCGGATATTCTTGATGCGCCGGACCATGGCCACCTGTTTGACTGGCTGCGGCAGCAGAACCTGTGTATCCATGATGCCGATCGTAATTTCGTGATGGTTCATGCCGGCTTGCCCCATATCTGGTCGGTTGATGAAGCGGTCCGTTATGGGCGTGAGGTTGAAGAGGTTATCCGTGGGTCAGAGGCAGAAAACTACTTTTCGGAGATGTACGGAAACCGGCCTGAACGTTGGGATTCGCACCTCACCGGTATGGATCGGTGGCGCATCATCACCAATTATTTCACCCGGATGCGTTTTATTGCCGAAGACGGCACGCTGGAGCTTGCTGCAAAGGAGTCTGCCGACTCGGCACCTGACGGCTTTGCCCCGTGGTTTCGCTTCCCACGCCAGGACGATGTGCGCGTGATCTTTGGTCACTGGGCAGCCCTGGAAGGTCAGACGGAAAGTACACGGTTTATCGGGCTGGATACCGGCTGTGTCTGGGGTGGGGCTCTCACGCTGATGAACCTGGATACCGGGGAAAAGATCCATTGTGACTGTTAACAACGTAGGATTACTCCGGCCCGCGCTGATCTTCGGCGCCCTGTTTGCCCTGCTGGCGGTGATGGCCGGTGCCTTCGGCGCCCATGGTTTGCGGGGCGTTATCAGTGAGCGGGGCCTTGAAGTTTTCCAGACTGCCGTCACATATCAGATATACCACTCACTGGCACTGATTCTGATTGCGATACTGCCGATGGCAGGGTTGTCACGGCGTTTGCTCGGAATTGCCGCCGGATTTTTTGTT
>CAZFPG010000364.1:0-3774 GCA_964521055.1 uncultured Marinobacter sp. | reverse complement strand
TATTGCCGATGGTGTAGTTGATGACATCGCGCACCAGGTACTCACAGAGGGTTTTATCAAACTCCGGCGGGTGTGTGATTGCTTCCCGGAGCTTGGCCAGGACAACCGTATGCTCCATCCGGGCACCGTCCCCGACCATCCGGTTCAGGCTGTACATCGACTCAACGCCGTACCGGCGAATTCCTTCTGGAGTGACCTCCCGATCGAATCGCGGCAACCACAATGCCGGGACCTTGCCCTCTACCACATGGGCACCCCGGATAGTGTTCTGGCCCAGCTGATCCAGGGCCTGGTAAAAAATCCCCTCTGCTCGCAGAACGTCCTGATCCTCTAGCGTCATCCGACCTCGGGGAAACTTCACCAACCAGTGATTGACGATTTCGGGTTCCGGGAGGGTCCCCTCCAGATAGAATCGACCGTCCAGGGCTTCAACAATCAACAGCTTCGGCGCATCGCCACCGGCGCCGGTGGCGCCACCGATGACCACGCCCAGCTGATTGGCGTATTCCAGCAGGAACTCATCTCTATTGCTGATGTCGTCCCGGGAGAACGAGATGACGTCCGTCTCCTTTACCAGAGCCTCAAAAACCTCCGCAGCCTCCTTGATTCGCAGATTGCCAATCGGAGCGATGCATCCTTCGCTGAGCAGTTTGAAGTCGACGGACGGACCCGGGTCCCTGGTTACGTCCCAATGGCGGAGCAAATATCGGCGCCCGGCACCCTGGGGAATAATGTCCCGGAGCACAGGGGCAACCGGCTCCCGGGGGTAGTTCTTCATCAGGTGTCCGGGCACATTGTGACCGATGGCCCGCTCGTCTTTGAATGACAGGCCTTCCTTGGCTGTGGTGACCGCATTCACATACTTTCCGTTGTAGGTAAACGTCATGACACCGGTGAGGCCGGCTTTGGGGTTCGGAAACCGAACAGTGCCGGCGTCATGCCACTGATAGTTCCAGTAGACCTGTACGGTCAGGATTCTTTGTTCGCTCTGCATGGCCATATATAAATACCAGTACGTTGGACTTTAGCATAGCTATTAACGGCTAAAAATACCAGTATACTGATATATAAGGTTGGCTCGGCAGGGTTGTCCGGTTTTGGTTGACCAGAAACGGACAACCTACGTGTTAACGAAGTGAGTCCGAGGGGTCTCAATGGGTCTTGATTCCCGCCAGAGGCGTATAAGGGTTGCGCGTGATAAACTTGTCGGTAAAGTGTACAATCTATTTAGTGAAATGATATTTATTTATCTGAAAAATAACGGGTTAAAGACATGAGCATCGCGGAACAAGTCGCTGAGTACGTTAAACATCGGCCGTACGGAAGCATCTTCACGCATAAACAACTGGTTAACCACCTTGGTGGGCATGGCAGCCGGATTTCTCAAAGCCTAAACGAGCTTGAGAAAGCTAAAGTTGTAGTGCCTATCGAACGCGGCTTGTGGCAGCGGCCGAAGCAGACCCGCTTTGGCATTGTTCTGGCTTCACCCGAAAAAGTCGTTTCTATTCTTGAGCGAGAGCGGAAGGTGTTTGCTGTACCCTCAGGAGCCAAGGTGTTGAATGAGCTGGGTGCTTCGACGCAACTTCCCATGAAGCCGATATTTATCTCTAACAAACGGATTCAGCCGATCACGCTCGGGAAAACCGTCATTCAGTTTAATTACAGTCGCTCGTTTGCGTCCGCAGTAGAGGGGCTTGCGGGGCTGCCCATTGGTGAAAAGAAGCTCGCCGCAAGATTATGGGTTGCTCTTGAGTACGCCGGAGAAAGCCATGCAGCTCGTGAGAAACAGGCCTTCGTGAGAGCTTTCAGTGAGCTGACGCCGAAGGGGCAGACGAAATTACTGGCGACGTTCAGTGGAAAGCTCAAATGGGCCAAACAGATCCTGGAGTAACCTGGTGACGAAGCCGTTTCTGTTTACGCTCAGCCCTCGCGACCGGCAGGACCTTTTCGAAGCGGCAGCAACCGCCACGGGCCTCCCGCCTTTCGTCCTCGAGAAAGACTACTACGTCACTTTGACGCTGAAGCTGCTTTTTGAGCGGCTGAAGCCCTACCATACGGAAACAACACCGACCCCTTTCATGTTCAAGGGCGGCACCACTCTGAGCAAGGTCTACGGTTGTATTGACCGGATGTCCGAAGATATTGATCTCTCGCTCGATATGAACTTCCTGGGTTATCCGGAACCAGCCGATCATGAGGGCACCACTGCCACCGCTAAGCGCGTGGCTTTGCTGAATGAAGCAACGCAGGCGGCGGTGAGCGATGTGATAGTCCCATTTCTTCGTGATGAATTGGCGGAGATCAACAGCTCATTTAAGGTGGGTGTGCTGGAGAACGGTATGGATATTGAGGTCCAGTACCCTCAGATATTCGAAGCTCCGAGTGGTGGGTATATAAAGCCCAGAGTTCTTCTCGAATGCGGTGGAAAGGCAGGTCTGGAGCCTTCAGACATTCACGAGATTCAGCCGATGGCTTTGGCCAACGTGGGAGATCATGGCGACAGTTACCTTGTGGACGTATTGGGATGCGGGCGTACGTTTTTCGAAAAACTGACTGCGCTACATGAGATAAACCATCGGGGCGTGGAAAAGCTGGGTGAGCGCCAGTCTCGGCATATCTACGACGTGATCTCCATCCATGAGAAGTTTCCTGGCCTCATCAAGGATCGGGAGCTTCTGGCCAAGGTGGTGCGCCACAAGAAGAAGTACTTTCGGCGTGGGGCTGCCCAATGGGATAAAGCAACGCCTGGTTCCCTGCGATTAATGCCGGAGGGGGAGCTTGCGCGATTTCTGGAAGAAGACTGGGAAAAGATGGATGTGATGTTTCCAGGTTCCTTGCCCTGGTCATTTGGGGAAATGCTGGAAAAGCTTGCGGTCATCAATGAGAGGATTAACAGCCTCAACGCATAAGAATGAGTCGTTCAGAGCCGTCCATCAGAAACACATCCGCGGCTTCAAGCATGATGCGCTTTCGCTCAGCTACTACCTTGATCGCGGAAAACTGTCTGGTTACAGGTGAACCCACAATTTGGAGTCAGATAAACAAAAAAGGCCTGCGTTTTCACGCTAGCCTTCGAAAATAATGGCCCGCCCGAGAGGATTCGAACCTCTGACCTCTGCCTCCGGAGGGCACTCATCCTGGGTGTTTTAACAGGGCCTTAGGTGGGCTAATGCGAGGTGCTTCAAGTAGTTAGGCGCTGCGAATGATCTTCTGGAAAACCCTTTTAAAACCGCTGTTTGCACGATTTAAGTCGATTTTGGGCACAGGGTTGTCTGGTTGACATTCTCCAAGATCTACCAATCTGACCGCTGCCCAGTAACTTCCTCTACATAGCCTCCTCAGCTATCTATCGATCGGCAATACACGAAATTTTGTCCGGTTTGAACTGTCCGGTAATGGACAATTCGTCTGCAATCGAAACTAATTTTGGAGGTTGGGTTCCGGCTGGCTCCGTGGGGGGCATGCCTCAGCTCAACTGCTTTAAATAACTCTGCAATTGCTGCCACTGATCACGATCTGTAGCAATGGTTGCAACAACCTCCTTGGTCATTTCCGTGAACTTGGGATCGTTCACGATATCCTCTCCAAGCTGCCACGTGAGTATGTTTTCTACAAAGATTTCAGCTCTATGTTGTTCGTCATCACCGGCTGCTGACTTGATGGCCTCGGCTATTTTTCTTTGTATATCGGTTTTGGATAGCCGGGCAGAGTGCACAGAGGCAGCAGGGTCCTGAGCTCTGGATGTTTTGCCTTTGCTCGCGGCGGGGGCTCGCT
>CAZFPG010000363.1:0-3777 GCA_964521055.1 uncultured Marinobacter sp. | reverse complement strand
GAAGGCACAGGGCGTCTCGCCCCACTTCTCGTCCGGCCTGGCCACCACGGCGGCTTCGAGAATATCGGGATGACGATAAAGCACGTCTTCCACCTCGATGGTGGAGATGTTCTCGCCGCCGGAGATAATAATATCCTTCAGGCGGTCCTTGATCTCCGCATAGCCATCGGCGTGCCACACCGCCAGGTCGCCGGTATGGAACCAGCCGCCCCTCAGGGCTTCCTCGGTAGCCTTGGGATTTTTCAGGTAGCCTTTCATCACCGTATTGCCACGCAGGAAAATCTCACCGATGGTCTTGCCGTCTTTCGGCACCGCTTCCATGCTCTCCGGGTCCCCCACCATCATGCCGGCCAGGGTGTGGTAACGAACCCCCTGCCGTGCCTTGATGCGGGCACGGTCTTCCACGGGCAGGTCGTCCCATTCGGACTTCCAGGCGCACACGGTGACCGGGCCATACACCTCGGTGAGGCCGTAAACGTGGGTGACCTGGATGCCCATATCCTCAATGGCCTCGATCACCTTGGCGGGAGGCGCCGCGCCGGCGGTCATTGCCTGTACGGTGTGGCTGAAGCTGGATTTCAGGGCATCCGACGCACCCAGCAGGGTGTTCAGTACAATCGGAGCGCCGCACATGTGGCTGACCCTGTGTTCGCTGATCAGCTTCAGGATCTTCTCCGGGTCCACCTTGCGCAGGCACACATGGGTGCCTGCAAATGCCGTGATGGTCCAGGGGAAACACCAGCCATTGCAGTGGAACATCGGCAACGTCCACAGGTACACCGGGTGCATACCCATGGACCACACCGCCTGGTTGCCCATGGCGTTCTCGTAGGCCCCGCGATGGTGGTACACCACGCCTTTCGGGTTGCCGGTAGTGCCGGAGGTATAACACAGGGAAATCGCATCCCACTCATCTGCGGGCATCTGCCACTCGAATTCCGGATCGCCGCCAGCCAGGAACGCCTCGTAGTCCAGATCACTCACCTGGGTGCCACCACCGCCGAATTCCGGATCGTTCACATCAATCACCTGCGGCGGATTGTCCAGCAGCCCGACCGCTTCATTGATCACCTCGCCAAACTCCCGGTCGGCAATCAGCACCTTGGCCTCGCCATGCTCCAGCATGAAGGCAATGGTCTTCGCGTCCAGGCGCGTGTTCAACGCATTCAGCACTGCACCCAGCATGGGCACACCAAAGTGGCATTCCAGCATCTCTGGAATATTCGGCAACATCGCTGCCACCGTATCGCCTTTGCCAATCCCCTTTGCTGACAGGGCGGAGGCAAGGCGCCGGCAACGATCATAGGTTTCCTGCCAGTTGCGGCGGGTTTTGCCGTGAATCACTGCCAGGTATTCGGGATACACACTGGCGGTACGTACCAGGAAATCCAGTGGGCTCAGGGTGGCCCGGTTGGCGTCGTTTGGTTGCAGGCCCGTGTCAAAGATGGAGTTCATGCCGGTCTCCTGATGTTGTTATTTAACACCTGACTATAGGGCACAGCAGAGGTTTCAGCGAGCCTCTGAAGCCGTTTCGCCCTCGCATTCCGGGTGGCTCCCGGCACTAGGCGCACGCAGGCTCTCAATCTCGCCTTTGTGTTTCCAGAACAAAGATCTCCTGCAGACTCGGCTCCCACAATGGATCATCGGTGACACTGATGGAGCGCCCGCTCGCTTCAATCGGCAGTGGTTCAGTTGCCTCAACGGACGCGCTGGCAACGTCAATCTGACCGACGCTGTATTTGCCATCGCCAACCAGATCATTCCCGTTCGACCACACAGGCGCGTCGAACGTGGCGCCAGCCTCGGACTCCGCCTTGGTCACGAAATAGATGTCCGAGAGCGCAGAGATGACAAAGCTGATGGCAAACAGACCAACAAGCATCACGATCAGGCTGCCGACCATGGCCCGAGGCGTGCCGAAGAAACCGAGATTCTCGCTGCCTCTACCCTGGCGGGCCTTGGTGCGGTCTTCACGGGACAGGGTGTTGAGCACGCCACCCGCGGAAGCCACTTCACCACTGAGGGAGGCGGTAATGAAGTATCGCAGGGCTGAAAACTCGCGGTGCCCCAGGTTCTGGAACTCACACTCGCAGCGATCATTCATCGAATCGAAACTGCGCGGGACAAAGTTCACGTCGATGGCGACATCAACGCCGTCGACCTCGAACACCAGGTGACCGTTGTACACTTGGCGCAGTCGCAAGGCTTCTAGCCCTGAGTTCACACTGAAACCGGCAGCCGACAAATCAGCCACCGGAAATTTCTGTGTTCTGCCATCGAGGTTTACGTGCAGCCAGGCCGGAATATTTATCCGGGCATACCGTTGTTGCGCTTCGGATTCGTGGACAAAGTGCGGTACAACTGCTGCCGTCTTCATTGCTCTGATCCTTGTGTATCGTCAATTGGTGTTCACGGAAAACTCCGCTGCACTCCAACCACTAAGGAAATTATCGCAACTCGACGTTAAATACCTGTTACGAAACGATAATCAAGAGGACATAAAGCAGATACATGTCTGTTTTATGTCAGTAAAATCGAAAGGACAGATAGATTTCAGTTGCTGCTCGGTAAGACGTAATGCGGGACAAGGCTCTCTCTTCATGCATTTCAACGACAATGGCCGCCACAAGAGTCAAGCGCCATCATTCACTCCTTTCTGTTCAACTCTCCCGGTTTAAATTGGGCCCGAAAAATACTTTACGTTTACGTAAACTTTATCTAACCTAAGTCTAAAAAGGAATCTGCCATGGACATCAAGAAAACTTACAGCATCAGCGAGCTCGCCAAAGAGTTCGACGTGACAACCCGAAGCGTGCGCTTCTATGAAGACCAGGGCCTTCTGCACCCCACCCGGCGGGGGCAGACCCGCATATTCAGTTCAAAAGACCGGGTGCGTTTGAAATTGATCCTGCGGGGCAAGCGCATGGGTTTTTCCCTGGCGGAAACCAAGGAGCTGTTCGACCTGTGGGACGAAACCCTCAGCGGTAACGAAAAACAGCTCCTGCTGATGCTGGACACCCTGGCCCGCAAACGGGCACAGCTTGAGCAGCAAAAGAACGACATCGCCCAGGCTGAAATGGAAATGGATACGGCAGAAGCAAGGTGCCGCGAAGCGCTTGCTGAACTGCAGAAGAAAAAGCGTCAACAAAAAAGGGCCACAAAAGAAGAGCCCGAATCTGTTGAACAGAAATAGTAGCGGACACAGGAGCGAGCGGATATCGGTTTCCGAAACCGTGCGTAGCCTTGGGTGAAGAGCGTTAAGCTCTTCACGGGCTGGCCATGGATGGCCTGCCCCGGACCCTCAGCGCGACGCAGGAGCGATAAGCGCTGAGGGGCGGAGCCGAGTGTACAGGGACGTATTCACAGCGTGTTTCGGAAACCGATATCCGCTCGCGAAGCCCGCGACCAACTCCAAATTTGAGAGTAAAAGGTAGCCAACAATGAAATCACAATACTCAGAGTTCAACTTCGGCTTGGGCGAAACGCTCGATATGCTCCGTGGGCAGATCAACGGATTTGCCGCCAGCGAAATCGCACCCCGCGCCGAAGATATTGACCGGGAAAACCTGTTCCCCAACGACCTTTGGAAAAAGTTCGGCGACATGGGCCTGCTGGGTATTACCGCCGACGAAGCCTACGGCGGCTCTGGCATGGGCTACCTGGCACACGTGGTCGCGATGGAAGAAATCAGCCGCGCCTCGGCCTCCGTTGGCCTGTCTTACGGCGCGCATTCCAACCTGTGCGTGAACCAAATCAACCGCAACGGCACCGACGAGC
>CAZFPG010000362.1:0-3782 GCA_964521055.1 uncultured Marinobacter sp. | reverse complement strand
CGGCCCTCGTAAACAATTGGTACCGTAATTTCGTCTTTGACCGATTCGGTCATGGTGTAGCTGTCCACCACCTCGCCGAAAACGTCCAGAGTGGCGTCTATGGGGGTGCCTGTGAAACCGACATACGTGGCGTTGGGGAGTGAATCGTGCAGGTACTTGGCAAACCCGAAGCTGCGCTTCACGCCGTTTTCAGTGACCCGGATTTTCTGGTCGAGGTTCACTTGGCTTCGATGGGCTTCATCGGAGATGCAGATTATGTTGGCGCGATCGGTCAGTAGTTCGGTGTCTTCGGTGAACTTGTGGATGGTGGTCAGGAAAACCCCGCCGCTGGTTCGGCCTTTTAGCAGTTCACGCAAATGATCGCGGCTCTCCACGCTGATCACCGTTTGGTCGCCAATGTACTCCTTGGCATTGGTGAACTGGCCGGAGAGCTGGTCGTCAAGATCTGTTCTGTCTGTAATCAGAACAATCGTGGGGCTTTCAAAATCCACGCTTTTCATGAGCAGGCGGGTGAGAAACAGCATGGTGAAACTCTTGCCGCAGCCGGTCGCTCCGAAGTAGGTGCCGCCTTTACCGTCGCCTTTGGGTCGTCGGTGTTCCAGAATGTTTTTGAACAGCTTGCCGGCGGCGTAGAACTGTGGGTATCGGCAAACAATTTTTTCTTCCCGATGGGACTTGTCCGGGAAATAGATGAAATGCCGGATGACTTCTCGCAGCCGGTTGTGGTCGAACAACCCCTGAATCATCGTGTGCAGGGCGTTGATGCCATCCTGTTCGATGGTCTCGTCACCGGTGACCTTGCGCCAGGTATAAAAGTATTCGTAAGGCGCAAACAGTGAGCCCAAACGGGAATTCACACCATCACTGATCACGCACAGAGCGTTGTACTTCATGAGCTCTGGGATATCACGAGCGTAGCGAATGGTGAGCTGCTTCCAGGCATCGTGAATGGTGGCATTCTCACGGGTGGCGCTTTTGAATTCGAAAACCACCAACGGCAGGCCATTGATGTAGAGAACCGCATCGGGAATCCGTCTTTCCAGGCCTTCGATCTCCAACTGATTGACCACCCGGTAGATATTGCCGTCAGTATGGTAGCTTTCGCCGTCATCGGCGATGACGGTATCCACTTCTCCGGATTCCGGCTCTCGTTGCTCTGGAAGCCCGGAATAGTCCAGTAGTTGGATGTAAAGGTCCTTTTGGGAGTGGTCTTCTCGTTTCAGCAGAAAACCGTCGGCTATCCATTTGTGGATAGACTTGTTGGAGGCGTAAAGATCGGACGCGGAAAGGGTGTCCAGCCGATTAATGATTGTGGCAACTTCATGATCGGTAATGCCGTCATTGGCATACCGGCGCGCCAGGAACGTCTGTAGATCGTCCCGGACCAGAACATCGTCTGGCGACCTGGAAAGGGAAGGGCCCGGGATGTGAGGAAACCCCTGCTCACCCAGCAGGGTGATGATCGCCTGTTCCAGTTTGTCCTCGGTGAACTTGGGCATTCCCTATCCTTACTGCGCGATCTGGCGTCCGCGGGCGGCTGATCTGTACGGTTGGTTAGCATGTTACCTGATTGTAGCCATTTTTTTGCCCGCTCGCTGGTATCACATTGTCAAAACAGGTTATTTGGACCGAGACTCTGGCCGTTATAAGATATAACTTTGCACCGCCAGAGCCCGGATGGCTCGCGAAATCAGAAGCCATTTGAATCATAGATGCAGGGAGGCGCGTTCAGGAGAGCGGAAGCTCAATCCGCAGGTTGTCATCTGACAACCTTGCTGTGTAAAATAACCAAGGAGTGGTGAAAATGACGCGAAAGCGCCACACGGATAAGGAAATCGAAGCTGCGATTGCCCATGCCGAGGCACACGGCTGGCGCATCGAGATGCGAAGTGGTCATGCCTGGGGGCGAATGTACTGCCCTTTTAATGATTCGGAGTGCCGGTGTGGTGAATTCTGTGTTGCCAGTATCTGGAGCACTCCGAAAAATGCGGGTAATCACGCCCGGCAGATTCGCCGCATTGTCGATAATTGCACCGGGAGCAGAGAACCGGCGGGAGGAAGTGACCATGGCTCGTGACTACGACTTTACGCTCACCTTTGCCATTCCGGACACAGTTGACCCGGATTCGCTTGAGAATGCGTTATTTGAGGCGGGCTGTGACGACGCCATTCTCGGGATTGGTCAGAACGGCCGGCTGGCACTGAACTTCAACCGGGAAGCAGACTCTGCTGAGACGGCGATACTGAGCGCCTTGCGAGACGTAAAGAGTGCCCTTCCGGAAGCCCGGTTGGTAGAAGCGGGGCCAGATCTGGTAGGTATTTCTGATATGGCGCGGTTGTTAGCCTTCTCGCGGCAGAACATGCGCAAACTTATCCAGACCCACCTGACGAATTTCCCCCTGCCCCTCCATGAGGGTGCCTCTGCAATCTGGCATTTTGCCGACGTACTTGCTTGGTTTTCCGATACCCAGAGGCGAGACATCCAGCCGAATCTGATGGAAGTCGCCAAAGTCAGCATGGGGGTGAATCTGGCCAGGGAAGCAGAACGGATTGATCAGCAGTTACAGGCGCGGTTGGCGCAAGAGCAACCCGCACTTTACTGAGACGCTTGCAGCGCTGTCGTAGCGAAAACTTTTGGAACTGGAAATGACCAGGATAGCGTGCCAATACGCCATCGTGCGGTTTATGGCTTATATCGAGACGGGCGAGTTCGCCAATGTCGGTATTTTGCTGTGGGCACCCAAAACCCGCTATCTGGGCTTCAAACTGCTCCGGAAGAAACACGCCCGTATCACCCAGTTTTTTGAGGAACTGGACAGGGGGTTGTACCTCAAAACCATGGCGAATCTGGAAGCTGAGCTGCACAGAGTGCAGGGCATGCTGAAAGACCAGATCAGCGAGTTTGGTGACAACGACCGGGAGTATGGGTTTCACAAAGGCCTGTTTCAGGAACTGATCCGACCCCGTGAAACCATTATCCGGTTCAGCGAACAGCGGGTGGTTCTGGCTGAGAATCCAGAGCAGACATTAGCTGAGCTCTATAACTATTACGTTGGCAGGAACTTCGTCACCAGGGAATATCAGGAGACCATTCTTGAGAAGGGTGTAAAGAAACTCCTCGAACAGCGGGATCTGGCCCGACGCTTTACAAAGCGCCGAATCGAAGACCAGCTTTATGGTGTTACCTTCCCATTTGTTGAGCAAAAGGACGGTGATGCCATCAGGATTATCAAGCCGTTGTTCCTGGGCCAGACCGATTCCACGGCAATCATCGAACATGGCGGCCGGTGGAAACTGAAAGTCGATCAGGTCCGTAAGCGGCACTTGCTCAAAGGCCCTGTGTTATTTCCGGTGAAAGGCCCGGAGCCCGGCCAAGCTCATGACATCCGCCTGGAGGCTTTTGAGGAGACCCTTGCTAACCTGGCTGGCGATGGCGTCGAGGTAATTCTTCACACGGAAAAAGACAGAATTCTCGAGTTTGCCGCTCATTAACTGCCCCGCCTGCTTCTCTCGTTAAGTTCTATAGCGCCACTTCCTCCAGCTTCCTCTCTGCTTCCGGCACCCGGAGTTCGCCGGAGAGGAGTTTTGGGAGGAGGGTGTCTCGCAGTTTTTGCAGAGCTAGGTTCTCACGCTGAACCACTGATTTCTTCTCGAAAAAGCTACAGGCGATATCGCAGAAAGCCAGCCTCAGGCTTTGCGAGGGCGTTAGAACCGGGAGTTCTGCAATTTCCTTTGGCTTCACTCGTTGACGGCTGCCGGTGGAGCCAGTAACCCGATTGCTA
>CAZFPG010000361.1:0-3805 GCA_964521055.1 uncultured Marinobacter sp. | reverse complement strand
CTTCATATCCAATACCCTGGTCAATCATGTGGATCTGACCAGGCTGTTGCTTGAGTTCTTCGAAGTCCGCTTCAATCCTGCACGCTACCAGAGTGAAGGCAAGAGCGCCGCCGCCCAGCAGAAGCTGGAAATCGAGTTCAATGCCGGGCTCGACGATGTCGATAACCTCAGTGAGGACCGGGTGCTGCGGTTGTTCCTGGAACTGATGCAGGCGACGTTGCGCACCAACTACTATCAGCCGGACAAGGAAGGCCGCACCAAGCCCTATATCAGTGTGAAGTTCGATCCGTCACAGATTCCGGATGTGCCTCTGCCGTTGCCCATGTTCGAGATCTTCGTTTATTCGCCGCGCGTTGAAGGTGTGCATCTGCGTGGCGGCAAGGTTGCCCGCGGCGGCCTGCGCTGGTCAGACCGCTTCGAGGACTATCGCACCGAGATCCTGGGGCTGGTCAAGGCACAGCAGGTCAAGAATGCCGTGATTGTTCCAGTCGGGGCCAAGGGCGGCTTTGTGGCCAAGCGCCTGCCCGATATGTCGGACAGGGAGGCTTTCCAGGCCGAGGGCATTGAGGCGTACAAGACCTTTATCCGTGGTTTGCTGGATATTACCGATAACCTCGTGGACTCCGGCATCCAGCCGCCGGAGTCGGTTATCCGTCACGACGAGGATGATCATTACCTGGTGGTAGCTGCCGACAAGGGCACTGCGACCTTCTCCGATATCGCCAACGGCCTGGCTGCGGAATACGGTTTCTGGATGGGCGATGCCTTCGCCTCTGGCGGCAGCAACGGCTATGACCACAAGAAAATGGGTATTACCGCACGCGGTGCCTGGGTATCCGTGGAGCGTCATTTCCGGGAGCTGGGTATCAATCCCGCGCTGGACGAGTTCACGGCTATCGGCATTGGTGATATGGGTGGCGATGTATTCGGTAATGGCCTGTTGTCGTCAGAGAAAACGAAGCTGGTGGCTGCGTTCAACCATATCCACATTTTTATCGACCCGACGCCGGATGCAGAAAAGAGCTATAAAGAACGCAAGCGCCTGTTCGAGCTGCCGCGCTCTTCCTGGACCGACTATGACACCAGCCTGATTTCGAAGGGTGGTGGTGTCTTCAGCCGCAGCGCCAAGTCCATTCCGGTCAGCCCTGAGATGAAGAAGCTGTTGGGTATCAAGTCTGACCGTGTGCCCCCCAATATGCTGATTACGCATATTCTGAAGGCCCAGGCGGATCTGCTCTGGATCGGTGGTATCGGCACCTATGTAAAGAGTGGGGAAGAGTCCCATGCCGATGTGGGGGATAAGGCCAATGACGCCTTGCGTATCAATGGCTCTGAACTCCGTTGCAAGATTGTGGGTGAGGGCGGCAACCTGGGGATGACCCAACTGGGACGCATTGAGTTTGCCCTGAAGGGTGGCCGGTTGAATACCGACTTCATCGACAATTCCGGTGGTGTGGACTGCTCGGACCACGAAGTAAACATGAAGATCCTTCTGAATCAGGCCGTTGCCATGGGTGATCTCACCTACAAGCAGCGCAACATCATGCTGGAGGAAATGACAGATGACGTTGCCGCACTGGTTCTGAAAAACAACTACCGCCAGACCCAGGCCATCAGTATTGCCAGCATGGGGGCGGTGACCCGGCTGGAAGAATACCGCCGCCTGATGAATACCATGGAAAACGAAGGCAAGCTGAACCGCAGCCTTGAGTTCCTGCCGGACGACGAAACCCTTTCGGAAAGGAAACTGGACAAGAAAGGGCTGACTCGCCCGGAACTTTCAGTGCTGATTTCCTACGTCAAGGGCGACCTGAAACAGACCCTGATTGACAGCAGTCTCCCCGACGAACCGCTGCTGGCCGGGGAAATGTACAAGGTGTTCCCCCAGCATCTGACCCGAAAGTTCTCCAGGGAGCTCGGTGAGCACCAGTTGCGCCGCGAGATCATTGCTACCCAGATTGCCAATGACATGGTCAATCACATGGGGATCACCTTTGTTGAGCGTCTGAAGCAGTCAACGGGTGCCGATGCTGGCTCCATCGCCCTGGCGTGGATCATTGCCCGGGACGTGTTCCGCCTGGACACCTGGTGGGACAAGATTGAAGACCTGGATTACTTCATCCCGGCAAACCTGCAGATGCAACTGATGGGTGACCTCATGCGGCTGATTCGCCGTGCGGTGCGCTGGTTGCTTCGTAACCGCCGGGCCGAGCTCAGTATCCAGAGCCATATGGAGCGGTTTGCCGACAGTGTCTGGAAGATCACCGCAGACCTGCCGGACTATCTGGGTGACCAGGCCCGGGCAGACTGGAAGAAGCGCCACGACGCACTGGTAGAGTCCGGGTTGCCGGAGGACCTGGCCTCTGTGGTATCCGGTACCAGCTACCTGTATTCGTCCCTGGGCATTATAGAGGCGAGGGAAGCCACCGGTATGCCGCTGAAAACCGTCGCCAACCTCTATTATGATCTCGGCGACAGGCTGGACCTGAACTGGTTCGCCAATGCCATTGCGGCACTGGTGCCCGCCTCTCACTGGCAGGCGCTGGCGAGGGAAAGCTTCCGCGAGGACCTGGACTGGCAGCAGAGGGCATTGACGACAGGTGTCCTTAAGCTGGCTGACAAGCCGGAAGATGTGGGCCGTTGCGTTGAACACTGGATGCAGCGTCACGCAGCCATGATCAATCGCTGGAAAACCATGCTGACAGAGCTGAAGGGAGTGAGGGAGCCGGAATACGCGATGTTCTCCGTAGCGCTGCGGGAACTGCTTGACCTGGCTCAGACGACCATGCATGAACAACATGATGGGCTTGTTGTAACTCCGACCTGTTGAGTATTGCTTTATCGGGTTGATTGCCGTTCAATCCCTGCAACTTTGATTTGCGGATGGGAGGTTTAATGGGGCAGCTCGATAAATTGCTGAAAAAAAACAGGGCATGGGCAGAGAATATCAAGGATAAGGATCCGGAGTTCTTTACCTGCCTATCCAATCAGCAGGCCCCGGAGTACCTCTGGATCGGGTGTGCGGACAGCCGGGTGCCGGCGAATCAGATTGTCGGTCTGATGCCCGGAGAGCTGTTTGTGCACCGCAACGTTGCAAATGTGGTTGTGCATACGGATTTTAACTGCCTTTCGGTGCTCCAGTATGCCGTTGACGTGCTGAAGGTAAAGCACATCCTTGTTGTTGGTCATTACGGTTGTGGTGGCATAAAGGCAGCCTTGCATAATGAAGGCTTTGGTCTGATTGCCCACTGGCTCAGGCACATTCAGGATGTTCAGGATCGATACGGCTATGTGCTGGATCAATTGGACAGCGAGCAGGACCGCATTGATCGGTTATGCGAACTTAATGTGATTGAGCAGGTTGGTCATGTCTGTCAGAACAATATTGTCCAGGAAGCCTGGCGGCGGGGGCAATCCATTGAAGTTCACGGCTTCGTCTATGATGTGGCTGATGGCATATTGCGGAATATGGGGCTTTCCATCGCCTCCGCCGCTGACCGCGAAAGCATCAAGCAGGCCAGTATTGATGAGCTGGTATCAAGGCCGGTCCGGTCTGGGCGTCAAAAATAATGACACCATTGGTGCCAAATTGTGTCAATTATTCGTGACAAGCGTCACTAACTGACCCTCGCAGTCATCACAGTTAGCCGCTACCCTCCTTGTTACACTGTAGTTGTAGCAATTGAGGAGGTCAGCGATGCGAGAAATCATGCAAAAAGCCCTGAGTGCATTGAGTCAGCGTAGAGCATCCCAGACGGCAGCGGCCCGCCGTCGTAATGATGCCGCCACATCCCGGCCCGCCTCC
>CAZFPG010000360.1:0-3810 GCA_964521055.1 uncultured Marinobacter sp. | reverse complement strand
ATCGCAGGGCAGGCCAACAAGGTCATTGCCATAGAGCTTGAAATCAGCCAGCGTACCGTGGAAATCCACCGTTCGCGGGTCATGCACAAGATGGGCACCCACTCACTGGCACACCTGGTCCGTATGGTTCTGTCCGTAAAGGACCTTATCGACGCGCCCTGATTTGGCCGGCATCATGCAGTTACCCTCGAAACCGGCCGTGCTTATATGACAGATGCTGTCCCGGAGACAACAGACATAACGGTTCTGCTTGTTGACGACAATCCGCAGAACCTGAAAGTTCTCTATGAAACCCTGAAGGACAAGGGTTACCGCCTGCTGATTGCCAATGATGGTGAAAAAGCACTGGATCTGGCCCACCGCCACCAGCCTGAAGTCATCCTGCTGGATATCATGATGCCGGATCTGGATGGCTACCAGGTTTGCGAACGCCTGAAGGCAGATCCCGTTACCGCCGACAGCGCCGTTGTATTCCTGTCCGCCCTGGACGACCTCCAGGCCAAGGTCCGTGGTTTTTCCCTGGGTGGTGCAGACTATATCTCCAAGCCTTTCCAGGCCCAGGAAGTCATTGCGAGGGTGAAAACCCATGCCCGGGTTATCCGGCTGGAGCGGGAGCTCCAGGCCCGTAATCGTCAGCTTGAAAACGACCAGGCCCGCATACTCAATTCCATCAGCGAAGGTATCTATGGCCTCGATGCCAGTGGTGTCATCGTGTTCGCCAACCCTGCAGCTGCCCTGATCATGCGCAGCTCCGCGGAGGAATTGATTGGCCGGAACTTCTTTGATCTGCATTTCCGCACCGCCGGCCAGGGGTGTGAATCACTGCCTGTCTATGCCACCTGTAGCCAGGGGGTTGCGGAGAACCAGCGGGATATTGAAATGCTGCGGGCGGACGGTTCTCCGTTTCCGGTGGAGTACCGGTCCACGCCCAAACTTGACGGTGACGAGTTACATGGGGCGGTGGTTGTCTTTCGTGATATCACCACCGAGCTTGAAAGCGAGAAAGCGTTGGAGGATGCCCGGAACGTGGTTCAGGAGCAGCGTGAGCAGATCGCCCATTTTTCACGCCTCACCACAATGGGAGAGATGGCGGCAGGTGTTGCTCACGAGGTGAATCAACCGCTGACCGCCATCACTAACTACGCACGGGTTGCCAAGCGCATACTGGCCAAGGACGAGCCGGATCAGCAACTGCTCGGGGAAACACTGGAAAAGATTGAAGCCCAGTCACACCGTGCCAGTGAAGTGATCCGGCGGATTCGCCGGTTCATGAAGAAACCCGCCGCAGGAAAGGATGTGCTGTCCATTTCCGCGTTGCTTGAGGATACCCGCCAGTTTGCGGAAGTGGATATCCGTAACAATGAAGGCGGTGTGGAGATCTCCGTGGCGGACGATGTGCCCGAGGTGCTGGCCGATCCCATCCAGGTTCAGCAGGTGGCACTGAATCTGATCCGCAATGCCCTGGAGTCGACCCGCAGCGCCAACTCTTCAGCGCCTGTGGAAGTGGCTGTGACCATGTCTGGCAGCCATTGTGTACGGGTTACCGTCACCGATCATGGCATTGGTCTGCCGGATGATGCGGAAGACAAACTTTTCCTGCCGTTCTATACCACCAAGGAAGAAGGCATGGGGATCGGCCTGCCTACGTGCCGCTCACTAATCCAGGCCCAGGGTGGCGATATCGGATTCGAGCGCCCGGAGCATGGCGGCGCCTGCTTCTATTTCACCTTGCCCGTGGCTGGCTCCGATGGTACCCCCTGCGCCCCTGATACCGATCCCGGAGAGCGGGAAGAATAACCCTCAGCTCCCCCAGCGAATCTCGCCACTCAGGTGGGGGGCAGCGCCTGATGCATTCAGCAACTGGTAATCCCAGCCGGACTTTCCTGCCTGCCAGTTGAGTTGCGCCGTCCCCGGCAAAAACAACGGTTTTTTGAACTGGCAGGATACCGATACCGCGTCCTGTCGCCAGCCGCTTTGCTGTTCCAGCAGGGCCAGTACCCGAGCCTTACTCCACATCCCGTGGGCGATGGCCCGCGGGAAACCGAACGCTTTCGCAGTCAGTGCGTGCAGGTGTATCGGGTTCCTGTCGCCGGAAACGCTGGCGTATTGCCGGCCGATTGACTCTGGCGCACTGATGTCCAGGGTCTCCGCATAACGGGGCAGTTCAGGTGGTTTGCCCCCGGATTTCTTTTTGCTTTTATCGGTTTGCCGGAACAGGTTGGTGCTGGTTTCCTCCCACACCAGGCGCCCTGCTGCCCAGGCTTCGGTTACCAGGTCGAATTCCAGTCCCTTGGGGGTGTTGTTCTGGCCTTCGAGCCGCACCGCAATATCCAGGCTCTCTCCGGCACCGATAGGGCGATGCTGGGTTATGTGGTTGCGAAGATGCACCAGGCCCAGCAGTGGCAGGGGGAAGGCTTTTTCGGTCAGCAGCTTCAGGTGCAGCGGAAATGCCAGGATGTGGGGCCAGGTGAAGGGGACCGCCGTTTGTGTACCGAAGCCGCATATTTTCTGGTAGCGTTTCAGGTTGTCGTTGACCGTACTGACGCCGATCAGCCTGGCGGACAGCCCGGGGATCCGGATATCACTGCCGGAGGGCTTGTCTTTCGGGAGCAGGGCCCTGCTGTAAAGAGACCATAGGCCTGGCGGGTGACTACGATAGATTACAGTATCTGTCATATTCTTAACTCTCCTGGTACACCTGTGCGTCTGTGGCCTGATATGCTCTAATGTTAGACTTAAGTCTGGCAAACCCGGTCAGTATGAGCATTGACCCGGCTTGCCGGCAAGGTTGTCCGGTGGGTCAAGCGGATTAATAAACAACTATAAAGCGGGGCATTATGCAGGAACTTCGCGATGCGGGTGTGATGTTGCGCCTGATTTATCAGGCCATGAAGCGCAAAGGGATTGATACCGATGCCATTTTTGCCCGATTGGGTGTGGATGAAGACTATGTCTATACCGAACAACTGAGAACACCCCATAGCGCCCAGCTTTATTTCTGGCAGGTGGTTGAGGATGTCTCCGGTGATCCGGATGCCGGCCTTCATCTTGGCCAGCTTCTGCCGGCCTACAAAGGCCAGGTTCTGGAATACCTGTTTCTCAGCAGTCCCACTTTTGGCGAGGGACTGCGGAGGGCACAGAACTACCAGCGGCTATTGAGCGATGCCGCCAATACCGATTTCTTTATCGAGGGGGATGAGGCCTGCATGGTTCTGGATGCGGCCTCGGATGAAGTCAGCCGCCTGCGGCATTTCAACGAATGCTTTGTTCAGGGCCTGATCACATTTTTCAAATCCATCACTGATGATCAGTTTTATCCTTCCCGGATTGAATTCGAGCATGAGCGCGACCACGGCCAGGCCCATGTCGGCGAGGTACTTGGTTGCGACGTGGTGTTTAGCGCAAAAGAAAACCGGCTGTATTTTCCGGTTTCCCTGCTGTCCCATGCGTCGCCCCATGCCGAGCCGGAGTTGCTGGATCTTCACGAGCGGTTTGCCAGTGAGCAGGTGGCCCGTCTTGAGAAGAAAGACATTGTCGGCCAGGTTGAGCGGATTGTGGCAGAGCTGCTGGACAGCGGAGAGGTTACCCTGGATGCGGTGGCCGAGCGCCTGGGTATCAAGCCGCGAACCCTGCGTACCCGCCTGACCGAAGCAGAAACCAGTTTTAACCAGGTGCTGGCGGATTTCCGCTATCGCCTGGCCCGGCAACTATTGGCAACGACCGATGAGTCTATCGATGAAATCGTGTATCTCACCGGGTTCTCGGAACCCAGCACCTTTTACCGTGCGTTCAAGCGCTGGTCGGGAATGA
>CAZFPG010000359.1:0-3831 GCA_964521055.1 uncultured Marinobacter sp. | reverse complement strand
GTTTTTGAGTTCGAGGACTACGAGAAAGCCCTCGGAGCACTGACTGGGCGGACGGCTACCGGGAAGGTTGTTTTGAAGGTCGGTGCTTGAGGTCTGGCTTCTGAGGTGACCTCTGGGTTTTGGCCCTAGCCTGTTTGGTTTGGTGTATGGCCCCTCAGCCCCGGCCGGCAAACCTCGGGAATATATCAGCGCTTCGCTAATACGACCTACGTTCAATGCCCTTAGGGCGATATCTCCGATGCTTTGCGGGCACCGGTGGGAACACCCTCCCAAAAATGTGCGGAGCCATGGATGGCGGAGCCCAAGCGCACATGGATGTGCTTGAAGCGTTTTTTGGGAGGGGCTGCCCACCGGTGCAACCACCAAATCAAGCAGGCTGGGGTCAGAACCCCGAATACCCCTCAGCCCCGGCCATGCACCAAACCAAACAGGCTAGGGCCAAAACCCAAAGGTCAACTCACAAGGCCAGACCTCAAGAACCAACCTTCAACACAACCTTCCCGGTAGCCGTCCGCCCGGTCAGCGCACCAAGGGCTTTCTCGTAATCCTCGAACTCATAAACCTCCCTGATTCTCGGATCAATCTTGCCCTCGGAAAACAGCTTCAGCAGTTCCATCATATTCTGGGCGCTGGTTTGCGGTTCGCGCTGGGTGAAGCTGCCCCAGAAGACACCGACTACCGAACAGCCCTTCAACAGGGTCAGGTTCGCCGGGATCTTCGGGATGTCGCCGGCGGCGAAGCCAATGATCAGGTGGCGGCCATTCCAGGCCATGGCGCGCAGGGCCTGCTCGGTGAATTCGCCGCCGACCGGGTCGTAGATCACATCCACGCCCTTGCTGTTGGTCAGCCGCTTTACTGCGTCTTTCAGGGGCTCTTCGGTGTAGTTGATCAGCTCGTCGGCACCGGCTTCTTTTGCTACCGCCAGTTTTTCGGCCGTGCTGGCCGCTGCAATCACGTGGGCGCCCATGGCCTTGCCCAGTTCCACCGTGGCCAGTCCAACACCGCCACTGGCCCCCAGCACCAGCAGGGTCTCGCCCGGCTGGATATTGGCCCGTTGCTTCAGGGCGTAGTAGGAAGTGCCATACACCATGGAGAAAGCAGCCGCCTTCTCATCGGACATGGATTCCGGTATGGGCAGGATGTTCTGCTCAGGAACCACCACTTCCTCAGCGAAGGCGCCGTAGCCTGTAAGGCCGGCAACCCGGTCGCCGGGCTTGAAACGGGTTACTTTCTCCCCCACCTCGATCACCTCACCAGACATTTCACCGCCGGGCGAGAATGGCATGGCAGGTTTGAGCTGGTACTTGCCTTCAATGATAAGGGTATCGGGAAAGTTCAGGCCCGCGGCCTTGACCCGGACCTTGACGCCATGGCCTTTGGCCTCGGGGCTGGCGACATCTTCTATGACCAGCTTGTCCGCTGGGCCGTATTCCTTGCAGAGAATCGCTCTCATGTTATGACTCCGTTAATCGAGGATCGATAAAGGACGACTGGTTGATGGTTATCAACCTAAACAGAGTCGAGTCATGAAGCAAATAAAGAAATCTTATCCCGCCGGATAAGTCGAGTTTATTCTGGCTGGGCTCATCGGCTACAGCATGGTGCCCACATACACCATCGCACCCAGCAGGCCAAGGCCAGCCACGATCAGACCGATACGTATACCTCTGGGAATCACCGACTGCTGGTTTCGGCTCTTCCGAACACCGTCATGGCTGACTACCCGGCCGTCCTGACTGGAATCCCGGATAAGCTTGATCATTTCCTCACACTGATCACGGTTGAACTCCGAAGGAATAAAAGCCTCCATTCCATGCCGGTCAAGGAACCGGTTTACATCGGAAGAAAGCGGCACATACTTCATGGACCAGTTGGTGAAGGTTCTGGCCCTGATCGGTTCTTCCAGCAGAGTGATGATATTGCGGTGTCGGTCGTCCGTGGCTATCCGGCCATACAGTTCACGCACGGCCTCTTCCTCACCCTCCAGATACTGGAAAAACCGGTCATCACCGTAATAAAGCCCACCGACAATTTCGCTTTTGGCATTGTTCCGGCGGGAGGCCATCAGAATCCGGGCAACGTGGGGCTCCACGCCCTTCTCCACGGGCTTGGCGGCAAAGGTGGCTTCACTGGCATAGGCCAGACGTATCAGGGACATATCATTCACTCCGTACTACAGGAAACGGTTAAGGTGAACCTGAAATACGCCTGAAAGGCTGAAGATGGATCAGTTGGGTGAATCCGGACGGCTTTTCGGCTATCCTGCGCGCTTTAAGTACGGGCCGGCGCCCTTCTGGCCTCTCTTCCGGATCTGACATGTTCGATATCATCTACCTGCTTGAAATGGTCGGCGTGGTCGCGTTCGCGATCTCGGGCATGATCGTTGCGAAGTCCAAGAATATGGATCCGGTGGGTATTTTTGCGATCGGCTTTGTTACTGCGCTGGGCGGTGGCACCCTGCGTGATCTGATGATGGACAACCATCCCCTGTACTGGATCAAGCACCAGGAACAGCCAATCCTCATCCTGGCCATTGCGGTTGTCTTCAGTTACTGGAACCGCGCGGAGCGCATTCACGAATCCCGGATTGTGTTTCCCGATGCCATTGGCCTGGGCGTGTTCTCAATCCTTGGTGCCCAACTGGCCCTGGACCTGGGTCATTCCTGGTTTATTGCGTCACTGCTGGGGGTGATGACTGGGACCTTCGGCGGAGCCCTGCGGGACACCCTGTGTAACGAGGTGCCGTTCATTTTCCGCAAGGACCAGATCTACGCGTCCATCTCATTTGCGGGGTGCTGGCTGTATTTCGTCTGCCAGTGGCTATTGGAGAGCGAGGCCCTGGCTTTGTCCATCGGGCTTCTGTTTATCGTGCTTATCCGTTTGCTGGCAGTACGCTTTGACATCCGCCTGCAACGGGACAGGAAACAGGGGTAACCAGTTAGCAAAGCACCAATCTTCCCTTGGCCTTCGCCGCGCCAGCCGGTAACATTGCCGTTTTTTCACCCAAGTTCTGAACCCGGTTCATTCAATCCCATTCAGCACCCTGTGAGGCAGACACTCGTCATGCTCGAACGACTATTCAAGCTCCAGGCCCATGGCACCACTGTTCGTAGAGAAGTGATTGCGGGCTTTACCACCTTTCTGACCATGGTGTACATCATCGTGGTCAACCCCAGCATCCTCTCCGAAACCGGTATGGATTTTGGTGCCGTATTCGTTGCCACCTGTCTGGCCGCCACCATCGGTACCCTGATCATGGGCTTCTGGGCCAACTACCCTATCGCGCTGGCGCCGGGCATGGGCCTGAACGCCTTCTTCTCGTTCACCGTTGTTGGCAGCATGGGCTATAGCTGGCAGGTGGCATTGGGGGCGGTGTTCATCTCCGGCTTCATCTTTTTCCTGCTGAGCCTCTTCAAGATCCGGGAATGGATCATCAACAGCATCCCCCTATCCCTGCGCTTCGGCATTTCAGCCGGTATCGGCTTCTTTCTGGCGCTGATCGCCCTGAAGAATGCAGGCATCGTGATCGACAATCCCGCCACACTGGTTGGCCTTGGTGACGTAAAAGTGGCTGAGAGCCTGTTGTTCTTCGGTGGCTTCGTGTTGATCTGCGCCCTGTCGTTCCGGCAGATTACCGGGGCGGTGATGATCGGCATAATTGCGGTAACCATGGCAGCCATGGCCCTGGGCATGGTGGAGTACGACGGCTTCGTCTCTGCGCCACCCAGCCTGGCCCCCACCTTCATGCAGCTGGACCTGGCAGGCGCGCTGAATGTGGGCATGATCAGCGTCATCTTTGCCTTCATGTTTGTGGACCTGTTCGACACCTCC
>CAZFPG010000358.1:0-3848 GCA_964521055.1 uncultured Marinobacter sp. | reverse complement strand
AGGCCGAAGTGGCCCGGGTTATGGAACTGGGGTATGGCAGTTGGGCGGCTGAGGACTAACTCATGTTCTTCCGTATAAAGTTCTGGATCTCTCCCACAATACCCGAACGGAAGGCCATCACGGTTAGCACGAAGATGCCACCGAGGATGGGGTCTACCCAGTCGCCAAGGGGGCCTTGTGACAGTTGGTACTCCAGGTTCACTACGAAGGTGGCGCCGACCACGGGGCCCAGCAGGGTTCCGGTGCCGCCCAGCAGGGTCATCAGGATGACCTCGCCAGACATGTGCCAGTGGGCGTCGTTGAGAGAGGCAAGCTGGAACACCACAGTCTTCAGGGAACCGGCCAGGCCCGCCAGGCCTGCGGAGATTACAAAGGCGATCACCTTATAGCGGTCAACGTTGTATCCCAGCGATACGGCACGTGGCTCATTCTGCTTGATGGCCTTCAGAACCTGCCCATAGGGCGAGTTAACGATACGCTGCACCAGCAGATAGCCACCCAGGAACACCGCCAGTACGAAGTAGTACATGGCGACGTTGTTTTCCAGGTCGATAAAACCAAACAGGTGGCCGCGTGGAACACCGTGCATACCATCCTCACCCCCGGTGAAGGGGGCCTGGACAAACACGAAGTACACCAGCTGGGCCAGTGCCAGGGTAATCATGGCAAAGTAGATACCCTGCCGCCGGATCGCCACGATGGCGAACAGCACGCCCAACACCGTCGCGGCAGCAGTGCCGGCAATAATGCCCATTTCGGTGGTCAGCCCGGAATAGCTCGACAACAGGTAACCGGTGGTATACCCGCCCGCCGCCAGGAACGCCGCATGGCCGAATGACAGCAGGCCGGTGAAGCCCAGCAGCAGGTTGAAGGCGACTGCGAACAGGGCAAAACACAGGATCTTCATCAGGAAGGTTGCGTAAATCACGGCCGGAGCCAGGATCAGCAGCGTCAGGATCACCAGGTTCAGGATCATCTTTCTGCGGCGGTCCGCGTTCAGGTGGCCCATCATTGTTTTCTGGAGTTCACTCTGGTTTTGGGAATTGTTCATGATTACGCCTCCTTACCAAACAGGCCCGAAGGGCGAATCAGCAGTACAATCACCATCACCAGGAAGATCACCGCGGACGAAAACTCAGGGTAGAAGACTTTGGTGAAACCCTCTATAACTCCCATCAAAAGGCCGGTAATAATGGCACCGGCAATAGAACCCATACCGCCAATTACCACCACGGCGAACACCACGATAAGAATATTGGAGCCCATGGTGGGGCTGACGGAGTAGACGGGCGCGGCCAGCACACCGGCAAAAGCCGCGAGCATGACGCCGAAGCCGTAGGTGAGGCTCACCAGTAGCGGTACGTTGATACCGAACCCCTGCATGAGCTGGGAGTCTTCGGTACCGGCACGCAGGTAGGCGCCCAGTTTGGTCTTTTCGATCATGAACCAGGTGCCGAAACAGACCACCAGGGCCACACAGATGATCCAGGCGCGGTAGTGGGGCAGGTACATGAAATCGAGCCTGAAGCCGCCCTGGAAGATCTCGGGCATGGAGTATCGCATACCCGACACCCCGTAGATGTTGGTCAGTATTCCCTGGATCATCAGGGCAATACCAAAGGTCAGCAACAGGCTGTAGATGTGATCCTGCCCGGCAATGCGCCGCAGCAGGAAATATTCGATCAGCATGCCGAAGCAACCCACCACCAGGGGAGCCAGGAAAAGGGCCACCCAGTAGTTGATGCCCATAACGTCGAACATGATGACCGTAACCATGGCGCCGAGCATGTACATGGCACCGTGGGCGAAATTGATGATTTTGAGCAGGCCGAAGATAACCGCCAGCCCGAGGCTCAACAAAGCATAGAACGAGCCGTTGATAATCCCGAGCAGTAACTGGCCAGACAGCACAGCCGTGGGGACTCCCAGAATCTCGGTCATGTTACAAACTCCAAAAGCAGTGCAACCGACGGATGCAGGTTGCGTTTCTGCAGGTCAGTGGCCGCCCCGCCGGGATTGCGGGACGGCCCATCGGTCAGTCGATCAGTTACTGGACGAGTGAGCACTTGCTCTCGGAAAGTGGGCGATATGCCTCATCTCCCGGGATGGTGCGGAGAATCTTGTACAGATCCCACTCGTTCTTGGACTCTTCCGGTGTCTTCACTTCCGCCAGGTACATGTCGTGCACCATGCGGCCGTCTTCGCGGATCTTGCCGTTCTTGGCAAACATGTCGTTGATGGGGGTATCCATCATTTGCTTGCGAACATCGCTGGCCTTGTCGGAACCGGTTTCCTTGACGGCATTCAGGTACTGCATGGCACTGGAGTAGATGCCCGCATGCACCATGGTTGGACGCACACCGGTCTCTTCCATGAAGCGATCCGACCATTCACGGGTCTCGTCGTTCAGGTCCCAGTACCAGCCAGTGGTAAGCTGGATACCCTGGGCCGTTTCGGCGCCCAGTGCATGAACGTCTGTCAGGAAGAGCAACAGGGCCGCGAGAGTCTGGCCGCTCTGGGTCAGGCCGAACTCACCGGCAGTGGTGATGGCATTGGTGGTATCAGCACCGGCATTGGCCAGGGCCACCACATCGGCACCCGAGGATTGGGCCTGCAGGATATAGGATGAGAAGTCCGAGGTCGGGAATGGATGACGGCTGGTGTCGATCACTTCACCGCCATTCTCCTCGACAACTTTGGTAACGTCTCCTTCAAGCGCATGGCCGAACGCATAGTCGGCAGTCAGGATGTACCAGGTTTTGCCACCTTCCTGCACAACGGCCTTGGCGGTACCGTTCGCCAGCGGATAGGTGTCATACACATAGTGGATGTGGTTGGGTGTGCAATGTTCGTTGGTAATGCTGGAGGCGGCCGAGCCAGACACAATGCCCAAAGCATCGCTGCCGTTCAGGAGCTTGGTAACTGCGATGGTTACGGAGGAAGCAACCAGGCCGGAGACCAGGTCGACCTTGTCATCTTCCAGCCAACGACGCACGGTGCTGGAGGATTGGTCGGGATTGTTACGATCATCAGCCGTCAGCACCTCTATCTTCGCGCCGTTGACCTTGCCGCCGAAGTCTTCGATAGCCATTCTCAGGGCGGCTTCACCGTTCGGGCCGGCCAGGTCACGGTAGGTACCGGACATATCGGCCAGGTAACCGATCTTGACTGTATTATCGGATATTTCAGCCTGGGCACCGCCCACAAGCAGGGCTGATGCAATCGCTGATGTCAGAAGCTTTTTGGTAATTGTCATTGTTGTTTCTCCGCTACTGTTCGTTCCGTTGGTTTTCGGGATTCGTTCTTGTTGCTTTTGTTGCACTCTCTATTGCACTTTCGCTTTTGCGCTTTCGAACCCGGGAATCAGACACCCAGGTACTTGTCCAGCATCGACTGCTTGCTTTCAAGCTCGTCGGAGCTGATCTCCTCCACAATCTGGCCGTGTTCCATCACGTAATGACGGTCCGCCAGGGGTGCGGCGAAATGGAAATTCTGTTCAACCAGGACAATGGTCAGCCCCTTCTTCTTGAGCTTGACCAGCACCTCGCCCAGTTTCTCGACGATTACCGGGGCCAGGCCCTCGGTGATTTCGTCCAGCAGCAGCATGTTGGCGCCGGTTCTGAGGATGCGGGCCATGGCCAGCATCTGCTGCTCACCACCAGAGAGTTTGGAACCCTGGCTGGTGCGACGCTCATAGAGGTTGGGGAACATGGAGAAGATTTCCTCCAGCTCCATGCCGCCGCTTCTTACAACCGGTGGGAGCGTCAGGTTTTCCATGACATTAAGTCCGGAAAAAATGCCCCGGTGTTCGGGGCAATACCCGACTCCCAACCTTGCAATGTGATGAG
>CAZFPG010000357.1:0-3891 GCA_964521055.1 uncultured Marinobacter sp. | reverse complement strand
AGTCCGTGGTTGAAAGCCGTGCCGCCCGCTCCAGCCGCGAGGAAGCGTGACATGACCATGAACCGACGCGACTTCCTCAAAGTCACTGCCGGTACCTCCGGCGGGCTGGTGCTTTCCCTCTCGCTGCCGGGCTGTGCCGGGATCCAGACCGGTTACGATGATGAAAGCGGCGACTGGAAGCCCGACGCCTGGCTGGAACTGACCGCGGACGACCAGATTTACTTCACCCTGGCCAGGGTGGAAATGGGCCAGGGTACCTACACCGGCCTGACCACACTGATTGCAGAAGAGCTGGAGGTGAACCCCGCTTCCATCAAGCCCAGGTTTGCGCCGGTGGCCCCGGAGTACCGTAACCCTCTCTACAAGCTGCAGTTAACCGGTGGAAGCACCAGCCTGGCGACCAGCTGGCAGCCATTGCGGGTGGCCGGCGCTTCGGCCCGGCTCATGCTGGTTAACGCTGCCGCCAGTGTCTGGGAGGTTAGCCCCGGGGATTGTCGGGCCGCCGACGGTCGGGTAGTGCATCCGAACGGTAATGACAGCCTGCCCTATGGCCGCCTGGTTGAGCTGGCGGCGAAGCAGAAGGTTCCGGATGATCCCGCTCTGAAATCCCGCAAGGAGTGGAAGTACATCGGCAAAAACCGTGGCCGCCTGGATGCTGAAGCCAAGTCCACAGGCGCTCCGATCTACGGTATCGATGTGGAGCTGGACGGTATGGTTTATGCCGTTGTCACCCGCCCGCCACGTTACGGTGCGCGTGTCCGGTCCTTCGACGATGCTGAAGCCAGGAAGATGCCCGGCGTGCTGGATGTCTTCGAAATCGAGCGGGGCGTAGCCGTGGTCGCGGACAAGTACTGGCGGGCCCGCAAGGCGCAGGACAGGCTGGTGATCGAGTGGGATGACAGCGAGGCATTGGCGCTATCCTCTGACGACGTGTTCTCTTCCTACCACAAGGCGGCAGATGAAGACCGGGGCGAGAGCGAACGCAGCGAGGGCGACTTTGACAGTGCCGCTGAAAACGCGGAACGGTTGGTGGAAGCCAGCTATGAGCAGCCTTACCTTGCCCATGCCACGCTGGAGCCGATGAATGCCACAGCCTGGTACCGCGACAGTGCCATAGAAGTCTGGGCTCCGACGCAGGCGCCGGACCTCGGTCGCATAGCGGCTGCCAGGGTAACCGACCTGTCGCCGGACGACGTCACCATCCATACCACCTTCCTGGGCGGCGGTTTCGGGCGTCGGTTAACCAACGATTACATCGAGGAAGCATCAGCGGTAGCTTTCAGAGTGGGCAAACCGGTCAAACTGATCTGGTCGCGGGAAGAGGATACCCGCCACGATTTCTACCGCCCGGCCATGCTGCACCGGATGCGGGCCAGTGTGAGCGGCGACCAGGTCACCGGCTGGCACCATCAGATCGTCGGCCCCCAGATACTGGACTGGTATGTGCGCAATGCGGCGCCTGCGCAGTATCCCTGGGCGTCAAAGTTTCTGTACGACACGCTTGGCCGGGTGGGACTAATGGCGGAAGGCATCGCCACGCCAAAGGATCATTCAGCCATTGAGGGCGCCATAGAGTATCCCTACCGGGTGCCGAATCTTGATATTCGCCACACCCATACCGACCCGGGTGTGCCAGTGTCCTGGTGGCGGTCGGTGGGCTTTTCCCATAATGGCTTTGCGGTAGAAACCTTCATGGATGAACTGGCCAAGGAGCTGGGGCTGGATGCCTACCGGTTCCGGCGTTCGCTGATTGACCACGAACCCAGGCACCTTGAGGTGCTGGATCGGGCTGCCAGGCTGGCGGAATGGGACAATGAGGCGCCGGCGGGCCGGGCCCGGGGATTGGCACTGTTCCGCAGTTTCGGTACCTACGTGGCCCAGGTAGTGGAAGCCAGTGTCGAGGCCGGAGATATCAGGGTGCACAAGGTGGTGTGTGCCGTTGATTGCGGACAGGTGGTTAATCCGGACATTGTGCGTGATCAGATCGAGGGAGGCATGATATTCGGTCTTACGGCAGCGCTTTATGGCGACATTACCCTCAAGGGCGGGCAGGTGCAGCAGAGTAACTTCCACGACTATCCGTTGATGCGGCATGACCAGCGGCCCGAGGTGGTTGTCGACATCGTAGACAGTGATGAGGATCCAACCGGTGTCGGGGAGCCGGGCGTCCCGCCGGTGATTCCGGCACTGGGTAACGCGCTGTTTGCCCTGACCGGCAAGCGCCAGCGCAGGCTTCCCCTGAAAGCTCAGGTTTAACGCCCGGATGGCCACAGGTATTCACGAGTCCGTGTTCAGCGATGTCCGTGACTGGCTGCTTGCGGGAAAGCGGGTGTGGTTGTGCACCATTGCCGAAACCTGGGGCTCGTCCCCCAGGCCCGCCGGATCCTGGCTGGCGGTCAGTAGCAATGGTGACTGGTCCGGATCGGTATCCGGCGGCTGCCTGGAGGAGGATCTGCTGAACCGGTGCATTGCCGGTGGGCCGGAGGTGCCCCGGTTCATCGACTACGGCATCTCTGACCAGGACCGGGATCAGTTCCGCTTGCCCTGTGGTGGCCGTATACGCCTTCTGGTGGAACCGCTGTATGCCGGGCGGCACCTTCCGCACGTGGAAACGGTGCTGGAGGCACTGAAAGTGCGCAATCCGGTTACCCGGGTTGTGTCCATCACCTCCGGTGCCGCTGAGTGTGACCATGCCAGCACCCGGAAGGCCGGGATTACGGTGGATAACGGGATCCTGCGGCATGGGCTGAGGCCCGAGTTCCGGCTATTGCTGGTGGGCGCTGGTGAAGTGGCCCGTTACGTGGGTGAATTCGCCAGGGCTGCGGATTTTTCCGTCACCCTGTGCGAGCCGCGTCCAGCCTTTTCGGAAGGCTGGAGCCACGGTGGGCTGCCGCTGGTTCAGGCCCTGCCGGATGATCTGGTCAGCCGCTCCTTCAATGATCCCTGGGCCGGCGTACTGGCGCTGGCCCATGATCCCCGCGTGGATGACATGGCCCTGCTGGCGGCGTTGAATTCCGAAGCTACCTACATTGGTGCTATGGGCTCCGCCCGTACATCGGCCGAACGCCGGGCCAGGCTGGCATCGCTTGGCGTAACCGAAGAGCAACTGGCCCGGCTAAAAGCGCCCATCGGCATCAACATTCCCAGCAAGACACCGGCCGAGATTGCGATTTCCGTGGTTGCGGACCTGATTGAGGTTCGTGAGCATTTGCGGGTGGCCACCCCATCCTTATAATGGGAACCATCAAACGCTGAACCGGCGTTGTCAGTTCCGAGGTGTCTTTTGTTCGACGTAACCCGCTACGCCATTGCCGCGCAATCCATTATCGATGCCGGCCGTTTTCTCTACGGCCAGGGCTGGTCTCCGGCGACCAGCAGCAACTATTCGGCAAGGATTAACGATGAGCACATCGCTGTTACTGTCTCCGGCCGCCACAAAGGCCAACTGGTTGCCGGTGATGTCATGGTGGTGGATCTGGACGGGAAAGCCGTTCAGAGTGATGCCCGTTCGTCGGCTGAAACTCAGCTGCACACGGTCCTGTACCGGATCTTTCCCGAGGTGGGTGCGGTATTGCACACCCATTCGGTCAAGGCAACGGTACTGAGCCGCCTGCTGTCGCCGGGAGAGCCCCTGAAGCTGGAGGGCTACGAGCTGCAGAAGGCTTTTGCCGGTATTGATACCCATGAATCAGAACTGACGGTACCGGTTTTCGACAACACCCAGGACATTCCTGCCTTGGCACAGCAGACCGGGGAATGGTTCCGGCAGCATCCGGAGCAGCCCGGCTACCTGATCCGCGGGCACGGCCTTTATACCTGGGGCCGGACCATGTCAGACTGCCTGCGCCATGTTGAAGCCTTTGAATTCCTTTTTGAATGTGAGCTTGAAAC
>CAZFPG010000356.1:0-3915 GCA_964521055.1 uncultured Marinobacter sp. | reverse complement strand
GGCGCCTTTCAGCGGCTGCTCGGCCTTGTACTTTTCACGGAGCTTCATCAGCGCCGGCATTTCGCCTTCAGCGATGTTGATTTCCTTACGGCCCCAGGCCGCCAGTGAAATATCGCGAACTTTGTAGTCGTCGAATTGCTTCAGTTTTTCTGCTGGAGTGCTCATGGTGTTGCTCCTTTGTTAACCGTTGGCCTCGGAGGTTGTGCCCGTGGCCTCTCAATCTTGGTGTGTCGGCGGTGGGGGGATTCTCTCCCCGGAAACGCTACGAGCACATCCATGTGCGCTTGGGGTCGGCCATCCTTGGCCTCCCACATTCCGGGGAGAGAATCCCCCCACCGCCTCGTTTAAATTTTGGTGATGGCCGTCTTTTGTACGACCAAGGCTCTTAATCTGGCCTTTAAAAATTGTCTCCGTCGAAATCAGTGCTGGAGACACAAAAGGTTCATTTCGCTTGTCTCGAAAAACCCTCACCACAATGCGAAGCGGTGGTGAGGGACCCCTTTCATGGACTGTGGGAGGCCATGGATGGCCGACCCCAAGCGCACACGGACGTGCTTGTAGCGTGTCCATGAAAGGGGTCCCTCAGCGCCGCCACCCCCATCAGTAGCGGGCTAACCCAAGCCCAAGCCCAAATTAGATACCAGCGGCATCCTTAAGAAGAGCTGCCCGATCCGTCTTCTCCCATGGGAACGAGGTAAACGTCTTACCGCCAACCGTCATCTCCGCCGGCTCGCGACCGAAGTGGCCGTAGGCCGCTGTTGCACGGTACATAGGGTGCAGCAGGTCCAGCATGTTGGTGATGGCATACGGACGCAGGTCGAAGTTCTGGCGGATCAGTTCGATGATCTTGTCATCGCTGATCTTGCCGGTGCCGAAGGTGTTCAACGAGATCGATGTTGGCTGCGCCACGCCGATGGCGTAGGACACCTGGATCTCGCACTTCTCCGCCAGGCCAGCGGCAACAATGTTCTTGGCCACGTAGCGACCAGCGTAGGCCGCGGAACGGTCCACCTTGGACGGGTCCTTGCCGGAGAAAGCGCCGCCACCGTGGCGGGCCATGCCGCCGTAGGTGTCCACGATAATCTTGCGGCCGGTTAGGCCACAGTCGCCTACCGGGCCGCCGATCACGAACTTGCCTGTCGGGTTGATGTGGAACTGGGTGTCTTTATGCAGCAGTTCCGCCGGCAGCGCGTGTTTCACGATCAGCTCCATCACCGCTTCTTTCAGGTCCGCCTGGGACACGTCTTCGTCGTGCTGGGTAGACAGGACCACCGCGTCGATGCCGGAAACCTGGCCGTTTTCGTAGCGGCAGGTGACCTGGCTCTTGGCGTCCGGGCGCAGCCAGGGCAGCAGGCCGCTCTTGCGGGCTTCGGCCTGGCGCTGGACCAGGCGGTGGGAGAAGGTGATCGGGGCCGGCATCAGCACGTCGGTCTCGTTGCTGGCGTAGCCGAACATCAGGCCCTGGTCGCCGGCGCCCTGGTCTTCCGGCTTCTGTCGGTCAACGCCCTGGGCGATATCGACTGACTGATTGCCGATGATGTTAATGATACCGCAGGTGTCGCCGTCGTAGCCCACGTCGGAGGAGGTGTAGCCAATGTCCTTGATCACGCCCCGCACCAGCTCTTCCAGGTCAACCCAGGCGCTCGTGGTGATTTCACCACCTACGATGGCCACACCGGTTTTTACCATGGTTTCACAGGCAACCCGTGCATGGGGGTCGTCCACGAGGATGGCATCGAGTACGGCATCGGAAATCTGGTCCGCCAGTTTGTCAGGGTGGCCTTCAGAGACCGATTCGGAGGTAAAGGTGCTGTAATCAGACATAGGGTTGCTCCTCTGTGAGCGTTGCAAATTCGTGCCGGGTTTGGGTCTTTGGTTTCTGCCGGCCGTGTTGATGTCGGTATCGTAAATCAGTTTTCCGAGTCTGTATAATTCTATATCAAAAAAAATTGATACAGTTTTCATTTCTGCCTTCAGGCAGGCTCCGGGTGCTTCCAGAATTCTCGTACCTGCACCTGGAATCCATTGCGCAGGCCTATGAATAAAGATTCGCCAGCCACCAGGCCGGCGTCGGCAGCCCAACTGGTCAGTTCTTCCGGTTCGAAGCCCAGCCAGAGGTCGCCACAGGCCTGCTTGGCCCAGTCCTGGTCGTGGCTGCAAAGGTCGCTGATCACCAGGCAGCCGCCGGTTTTCATCAGTGCCGAGGCGTCCAGGAAAATGTCTGCCGGGCTGGGTACGTGGTGCAGCACCATATTGGCCACCACCAGGTCGAAATCGTCACCCCGGGCCAGCAGGTTGTTGGTCACGCCTTCAATCAGGTCGACGTTGTTCAGGCGTTCGTCGATGCAGGTGCGGGTTGCCTTGGCCAGCATGTCGCGGGAATTATCCAGCGCCACAACATGCTCGCAGATTTCCGACAGCACCGGCAGGAACGCGCCTTCGCCGGGGCCGATTTCCAGGCCGGTTCTCCAGTTGTGCCGGGTGGAGCGGTTGCGGATCAGGTCCGCTACCGGATCTGCGTACAGCTCGAACGCTGCGATCAGTTCCTGCTGCTCGCGGAATTTTTCGGCGTAGCGGGCAAAGAAGGCCTGGGACTGGTCGGCACGCTGGTTACGGATGGCCTCTATCTTTCCCCGCAGGTGTTCCGGCAGGGGAATGCGGTCCACGGTTTCAAATACCTGGCGGATTGTCTGGTCCGTGAGCTTGTCGCTTTCCAGGTTAAGAGGGCGCCGGTAAAAAATCGCGTTGCCCTCGCGCTGGGGCTCCAGCAATCCGGCCTTGTGCATCACTTTCAGATGGTGGCTCATGCCGGACTGCCGCATGTCAAACAGCTGGCTCAGCTCCAGGACACCAAACGTATCCCGGCGCAACACACGCAGAATCTCAAGGCGCAGGGGATCCCCGCTCGCTTTGAAGATCGGTGCCAGGGCGTCCACGGAGGACAGCTCAGTTGCGTGTGTGGTCATGGATGTCATGTGGGAAAGTTTAGGGATGTCTGGCGGGGTAATCAACATCTATATCAAAATAAATTGATATAGGGTTAGATCTACTTGAATAATCAGCGAAAATTCCTGCCTTCAAAATCCGCTTCTGAAAAGAGTTGTAAAAAGAGTGACGCCGATTTGCCCCGGCGGTCACTAATCGGCGAAAATACGCGCCTTCTTTTTATCTGTTTACCTTTTTGCCGACCAAAACTGGAGAAACGTCAATGCCGTCTCGCACAGATCTCGCCAACGCCATTCGCGCGCTGAGCATGGATGCGGTTCAGAAAGCCAAATCCGGCCACCCGGGCGCACCCATGGGTATGGCAGACATCGCCGAGGTCCTCTGGAATGATTTCCTCAGCCACAACCCGGCCAACCCCAAGTGGGTCAATCGTGACCGTTTTGTGCTGTCCAACGGCCATGGTTCCATGCTGCAGTATTCCCTGCTGCACCTGACTGGCTATGACGTCTCCATCGACGACATCAAGAACTTCCGTCAGCTGCACTCCAAAACCCCGGGCCATCCGGAGTATGGCTACACGCCAGGCGTCGAAACCACCACCGGTCCGCTGGGGCAGGGCATTGCCAATGCCGTTGGTTTTGCGCTGGCGGAGAAAACCCTGGCCGAGCAGTTCAACCGTAGTCCCTTCCTCCAATCCAACCTCGACCTCTGTCAGCAGCACTTGACCTCCGCTGATTTCTTCCACCGCAACTTCCGCTTCCCAACCGGGAACAGCCACGTTCAAGCCGAATGTGGCTTCGACGGCAGGAAGATCCGGCTCCCCTGGGATTCGCACACCTTGAACGCCGGGCTCCTCCGCGACCGTGACCGTGGCGCTGCCAAGGACATCCCCACCGGTCGTGCTGGTTGCGGTGACGGTGGTTTCGCCTACTCCAGTGGCGGTGACGAGCCGGCCCGCCGCCCTCCTCG
>CAZFPG010000355.1:0-3932 GCA_964521055.1 uncultured Marinobacter sp. | reverse complement strand
GCGTCGTTCAGGGACTTACCGTTCTCCCGCGAGGCCAGCAAAGCACCCTGCTCTGCAAGTTGCCGGATCTCACCGGCAATCCGATACATCAGGGCCGCCCGCTCGGCCGGGCGGATTCGGCTAAGGTGCCTCGCTCTAACGCATTCCTTCGCGGCAGCGATGGCTTCCTCCACATCCGCTGCATCCGCGCTTGCAACCGTTGCGAATAATGTGTCAGAGGATGGGTCTCGTACCTCGATCAAGGTCCTTCCATCGGCCCATTTACCGCCAATGTAATTCAGCCAATGATTGTTCTGTGGATTTTGCATGGTTATTCACCCCGTCCGGAAAGTTTCAACTCTATGTTCAGGCCATGGACTCGACGTTTTCGTCTTCCATGCTTGAGGCATAGTGGTTGGCTACCCAGTTGTGGAAATGATGAGTCGGGCCATCCAGCACAGGGGAGAAGACACCGCCCCGAAAACCCGGGGATTTGCGCCCTTTCTGCATACCCTCAACCGCAAATACATCCTCACCAAAAACAACCCGCCAGGCTTCAAGCTGGGAATGGCGACAGGCGGCGTATTCATCGCCACAAGCCTCCTCACCTACATAGAAGAGACGAAGGTTTTCCACGGTTTTGTTCTGGGCTTTTGGTTCCAGGATAATGGCGAAGAAGTGGTCTGCCTGCAGGCCCAGCAACACATTGGGATACAGGGAGATATACTCTGCCTGCCGCAGACGATCCTGGGGCCATAACGGGAATCTTGGCAGCCGTGTTCCAGCAATATCAGACAGGTTGTAGTTGTAACTGCCCTGCCCGGCCATGTTTTCACCAACCTCCAGGTTGTAATGCTGGTTGAGCGGTGAATAGGTGTTCAGTCCGGGGTGAACCCAAGGCAGGTGGTAAGCCTCGCAGTAATTTTCCACGGCAAGTTTCCAGTTGCACTGAACCTCCAGTTGCAACTGGCTACCAGTGGTCGCCGTGGTCAGCCTGTCCCACCCTTCTTTACCGCAGAAGTCGCCCCAACGCTGCACCAGAGGTTTGATGTACTCGTCAAACGAAGCGGCATCACCCGACAGGTTGATAAACACCATGCCGCCCCACACGTGAGAGCGAACTTCGCGCAATCCATGTCGTTCGCAAGCGAAGCCCTCTGCCTTGTGCTTTCCATATCCGCCAATGTGAGGCGTGCCTTTCAGGTTTCCATTCAGGTCGTAGGTCCAGGAGTGATAGGGGCACCGAACCATGCCCTGCACTTCGGTTTCCTCCCGCAAAAGGATCATGCCCCGATGGCTGCACACGTTATGGAATACCTTGAACTCGCCGTCCTGATTGCGCGTGATGGCCAATGGTAGACCCATGAAATCGTAAGGCTTGGCAAAACCGTCCACGGGAAGATCGGTGGTAAAGCCCAGAGCTGCCCAGCTTTTGCCTAATACCTGGTCGCGCTCGAACTCGAACAACGAAGGATCTTCATATACCGCATTGGGCATACCCGTTGCGCTTGCCAATGGCTTACGTACTTGATCAAGGTCTGTAATTGGAATCTGGCGCATTGTTGTTGTCATAATTGTTCCCCTCTTGCCAGTGAATAATGTTTGAACACAATTCATTGCTGTGTTGAGGGTGATAGTAGTGATGGGTACTTCAAGCCAGCAAACGACTTTTCAGCCGTGCGGTCATTACAAAAAATCATGACCTTTCTCACCCCTGCCACGACAGGGCAGCTACTATGTCATGAGAAAAACTCATGACCTGAGAGTAGATTTCTCATTTGCTCTCTGACGTGTTCTCGGCGAGGATGCAGACGGGGTAAATCAAACAACAATCACCCAATCCACGTAAGAGGTGCCGGTGCGAATCAAGCCATTACCTCCCCTGAAAAGCCTTGTGGCGTTTGAATCCGCAGCAAGGCTTATGAGCTTTACCCAGGCCGCAGACGAGCTGAGCGTCACGCAAGGCGCGGTAAGCCGGCAGATCCGTCTGCTTGAAGATTATCTCGGGCATGCCCTGTTTGTGAGAGACAAACGGGAAATGGTGCTGACTCAAACGGGTAGTGCCTACTACGCCAGCGTGCAGCAGTCTCTGCAGGTTCTTGCCGATGCCACCGGTGACATTCTTCAGTGGAAGCAGAACAAACAGATCACGGTAGCAACCTCCAATGCCATGGCGTCGCTATGGCTGTTGCCTCGCCTGCCTCGTTTTCAGGAAAAGTTTCCCAGTATTGATGTACGGATCCTTGCCACGGATTCACTCCGGGGCGTAAGGGGTTCGGAATACGACATTGCGCTCTTTTATTACCGCAAGCCGCCAACATCCGCTTCGGCAATCCCTCTCTTCCGGGAGCGCGTTTATCCCATCTGCAGTCCGGACTTCATTCAGCGGATGCCGTTGGAACGCCCGGAAAACATCCTTGCCACAACGCAACTGTGGCTAGACTCCAGTGAAAACTGGCTGACCTGGAGAGAATGGTTTCGATCGGTTGGCTTACCGCCCATCGAACCGGCACGCCGGCTTAACCTGAACAACTACCCGATGTTGATTCAGGCCGCCCTTAATGGCCAGGGTATCGCACTGGGGTGGGAACAGCTGGTTGAGCAATATCTGGAAAACGGCTTGCTGGTGCGGCCGGTTACCACCGAGCTTAATACGGAAGCACATTTTTATATGCTCGAATCTGATGAGCAGACGCGGCAAAAGGCAGGCGTAGAGGAGTTCAAGGAATGGCTTCTGGAGCATGTTAGCGAAGAAGAATCTTATTCCGGAGAACCCTCGGACGACGCCGAGAGCTAAACGTCATCATCGGCTTCAGCGTCAATTGAGAAATTCGCTTCTTTTAGCCAGGGAGCGATGACTTTCAATTTCGGGTAGATGCTGTGCTGAAAAATTGCCCTGAATTCCATCGCAACCTGGGAAGGAATGTTCCCGAGTTCCCCTTCCCTTGAGATGAGGTAAATGTCCCGAGCGTGATGGGAGTAATCCAGTTCCACCGTGGTGATTCCTTCAGCATGGGTTAAGACCTGGGCGAGGCATAGTCCGCTCAGGATTGCCCAGCCGTGCCCCTCCTGCACAAACCGGATCAGTGTGTGAGTGTCATCAGTCTCGTAGCGCAGGTTAGCCAGAATTCTTGCCCGGCGCAGAGCCACTTCGCTTAAAGCGCCAATATGGGTGTTGCGTCCGTATCGAATGAGTGGCACAGATTCAGCAAGCCGTTCAATGATAGCCGAATTCGAGGTGCCAGCTTCTGGGGCGACCTTGCGGTATATCGAATCTGAGCAGGCAAGCAGCATTGGATCACGGCACAAATGGAACCGCTCAACGCCGTCCACGTCCGGCAGCGGATCGCTGGACACAAGGATATCGATTTCACGGCCCAGAAAGGCCTGAATCAGTGTAGGCGTCATACCGCTGCGCAGCGTAAGACGCTCAATCCGGTCGCCGAGAGTTACGATCAACCCACTGCCAAACACTTCCGAGCAGGAGGTAACCAACCCCAGCCGGCATTGAACCAGTGCTTTTTCTGACGCTTCTCTGAGGCTCACGTTTAAACGTCGGAGATCGGCAAGAATTGTTTCGCCGCTGTTTTTTAGGATCTGCCCCGCTGTTGTCAGGCGCAAAGGCCTGGAACGCCGGATTATCAGTTCGGAACCAACGGTCCGCTCCAGTTGCTTGAGGGCCTGGGAGACCGCTGACTGAGTCACCCCCAGCCTGGCTGATGCTTCCGTGAACGAAGCGGAATCTGCCACTGTGACGAAGGTGTGCAGCAAGTGAGTTTCAATCAGCTCCGGGTCCACCGTTCTCTCCCATAGCGAGTTAATTAAGCATTGCTAATAGTGACTATAAAAATTGGTTGATTTCAATCTTATTTGTAGCATTTCTAATTACCCTTGCGAATAATCCCCTCGAAAACATCTAAATACAGAAAGGGTATTCTATGATCCTCCCGGAA
>CAZFPG010000354.1:0-3936 GCA_964521055.1 uncultured Marinobacter sp. | reverse complement strand
GTCGTGGTTCTTGGTGACGGCCCGCTCGAGCTTTGCCACGTTGTCTGCATTTTCAGCTTTGGCGTCCTCCAGCATGCTCTGCATGGTGTTAAGTTTGGCCGTGGCCTGGCCGAGCTGTTTTTCCAGGGCATCGATATCCGGTGCTGGTGCGGTTTCGGGTTCACCAGCGGGTTTGCTATCCGGTGTGGCGGTCTGCCGGGCCTTGGCTTTCTTGCGGGCCAGGGCTTCCTGAACCTGGGCCGATTTGGCAGCGCGGTCATCAGTGGGCTTGCCGTCTCCGGTTTCTGCTTTTTCAGCTTCGGCCTGCTTCCTGGCCTGGGCCTCGGCGGCAGCTTTGGCCCGCTCCTTACGCCGCTGTTCCTTTTCCTGTTGTTCCCGTTCCAGCCTGGCCTGGCGGGCCTCGAAGCGTTCACGGGCACGGTCGGCCTTCAGCTGTTCCGCCTGCTGTACCCGGATTTCCCCTTTGGCGGCGCGGTAATACTGTACCAGGGGGATGGAGCTGGGGCAGACATAGGAGCATATGCCGCACTCAATGCAATCAAACAGATTCAGGTGCTCGGCTTTATCAAGCTCACCGGCTTTGGAGTACCAGAACAGCTGTTGTGGCAGCAGTTCCATAGGGCACGCCTCGGCGCAGGCGCCACAACGGATGCAGGGCTGCTCGGGTGCGGGGTCGGGTAATTCCGCCTCGGTGGCCGCAATCACACAGTTGGTGGTTTTCACCACCGGCACCGCAGGTGTTTCCAGGGTATAGCCCATCATCGGCCCACCCAGCACCAGCCTGTGGAGAGCGGACTCGTCGAGGCCGGCCTGCGAAAGCAGATACTCGATTGGCGTACCCAGCAAGACCTCGAAATTGCCGGGGTTGGTGACAGCATGGCCCGTGACCGTGGTGACGCGGGAAATCAGCGGCTCGCCACGGAAAATGGCGGCTGACACTGCGATAGCGGTGCCCACGTTCTGGCACATAACGCCGATATCCGCGGGGATACCACCGCTGGGCACCTCCATGCCCGTGAGAATCTGTATAAGCTGCTTCTCACCGCCGGATGGGTACTTGGTGGGGATAACTGCAATCTCTGTCTGGGTGCCCTCTGCGGCCTTCCTGAGCGCTGCAATGGCCTCCGGCTTGTTGTCCTCGAGAGCGATAACGCAACGCTCCGGCCGCAGTATCCAGGCCATAACCCGTAAACCGGCAAGGATTTCGCCCGCTTTTTCCCGCATCGACATATCGTCGGCGGTGATGTACGGCTCGCACTCGGCGCCGTTCAGGATCAGCGTGTTCACCTTGCGGTCACTGGGTGGGCGCAGCTTGATATTGGTGGGGAAGCCGGCGCCCCCCATGCCGGAAATACCTGCCTCGCGGATCAGGCCCAGCACCGTATCGCGGTCCTGGTCACGGTAGTTGCCGACGGGGCTGAGGGTTGTCCATTCGTCCTTGCCGTCCGGTCGCAGGGTGATGCACCAGTCACTCATGCCCGAGGGGTGCGGGACCGGTTGCAGGCTGACAGATTCAATGGTGCCCGAGGTAGGGGCATGGACGGGAACCCCCATGCCACCGGTAACGTCGGCAATTTTCTGGCCTTTCAGAACCCGCTCGCCGATCGCCACGCAGGCTTCGGCCGGCTCACCGATGTGCTGCTGCAGCGGCAATACTAGCACGTCCGGAAGACCCGCCTTTTCGATGAGGCGGGTGGTGGAAATATGCTTGTTTTCCTCGGGGTGGATGCCACCGGAGAAGTCCCAGAGCTGTGTCATCAGGCGCTGGCTCCCTGGCGGTCCGTGGCGATGACGCCCGACTTGGGGGGTGTCCAGGTCCAGGCGCGGATATCCGGCTCAATGGTTATCATGTCGATGCAATCCACCGGGCACGGCTCCACACAGAGGTCACAACCGGTGCACTCGCTTTCAATCACTGTGTGCATATGCTTTGCGGCACCGAGGATAGCGTCCACCGGGCAGGCCTGGATGCACTTGGTGCAGCCAATACATTCGTCCTCACGAATCACCGCAACCCGTTTGGCCTGTTCCACGCCGTGTTCCGCATCCAGCGGCTGGGGCTCCACGTCCAGCAGGTCCGCCAGGGCCTTGATGGTGGTTTCACCGCCAGGGGGGCACTTGTTGATGGCATCGCCGTTGGCAATGGACTCGGCATAGGGGCGGCAGCCGGGGAAGCCACACTGGCCGCACTGGGTCTGGGGAAGCAGGGAGTCGATCTGGTCCACCAACGGGTTGCCCTCAACCCGGAAGCGCTCCGCAGCGAAGCCCAGCAGGCCACCAAAAACCACTGCCAGCGCAAGCAGGACCAGTACAGCAATCAGTATGCTCGTCCACATAACACAAACGCTCCGTCAGACGCTGACCAGGCCGGTAAAGCCCATGAAGGCCAGTGACATCAACCCTGCGGTTACCATACCAATGGCTGCGCCCCTGAAGGCAACCGGCACATCGGCTACGGCAATACGCTCCCGCATGGCAGCGAACAGTACCAGTACCAGGGAAAAACCGGCCGCAGCGCCGAAACCGTAAAGCACGGACTCCACGAAATTATTGTTCTTGTTGATGTTGAGCAGGGCTACGCCCAGAACAGCGCAGTTGGTGGTGATCAGCGGCAGGAAGATGCCCAGTACCCGGTATAGCAGGGGGCTGGTCTTGCGTACCACCATCTCCGTGAACTGTACCACTACGGCTATGACCAGAATAAAGGTAATGGTTCGCAAAAATGCCAGGTCCAGGGGCTCCAGCAGATAGGTATAGGCCAGGTAACTGCACACCGAGGCCAGGGTCAGCACAAAGGTGGTGGCCAGCGACATACCCATGGCGGTTTCCAGTTTCCCGGACACGCCCATGAACGGGCACAGCCCCAGGAACTGCACCAGCACAAAGTTATTCACCAGTATGGTGCTGACCAGGATCAGCAGATACTCAGTCATCGGCCCGTACCATTACATAATCCGCATGCCGGGAGTGGCGCCGGAATCCGGAGACAGGATAAAGATATCCTTGCCCCCCGGGCCTGCTGCCAGAACCATGCCCTCGGACATACCGAACTTCATTTTCCGGGGTTTGAGATTGGCCACCATCACCGTCAGGCGCCCCTCGAGATCCTCTGGCCTGTACGCTGACTTGATACCGGCAAACACATTGCGTTCACCATGCCCTACGTCAAGGGTGAGGCGAAGCAGCTTGTCCGCCCCCTCCACGTGTTCAGCTTTGACAATTTTAACGACCCGCAGGTCCACTTTCGCGAAATCACCAAATTCTATCTCGTCGGCAATCGGCTCGAGATTGGCTTCCGGGGCCTTCTGTCCGGTCGCCGCAGGCATTTCTTCCTTCGACGCGTCCAGCATCTTCTCGATCTGGGCCATGTCCACACGATTCATCAGTGGCTTGAATTTGTTGATACCGTGGTTTTCGAGGCGCTGCTCGCGCTTGTTCCAGTCCAGTGGGGCATTGAGGAATCCCTCCGAGGCCTTGGCGGTTTGCGGAAGTACCGGCTCGAGGTAGGTCATCAGCAGGTGGAACATGTTGATGGCGTTGGTGCAGATGGCCTGCAGGTTGTCGTCCTGGCCTTCCTGCTTGGCAATCACCCAGGGCTGCTCATCGTTCACATACTGGTTGGCGACATCCGCCAGTTCCATGATGCGACGCATGGCACGGCCGAATTCCCGGGTTTCGTAGAAGTCTGCGATTTCATCGCCGGCATCGATAAACTCTTTCAGCTTGTCGTGCTCGGTCACGGTGCCAAGCTGGCCATCAAAGCGCTTGGTAATAAACCCGGCACTGCGGCTGGCAATGTTCACCACCTTGCCCACCAGGTCCGAGTTGACCCGTGCGGCGAAGTCTTCCAGGTTCAGGTCCATGTCATCGACGCTGCCGGTCAGCTTGGCGGCAAAGTAGTAGCGCAGGTATTCCGGATTCAGGTGGTCCAGATAG
>CAZFPG010000353.1:0-3937 GCA_964521055.1 uncultured Marinobacter sp. | reverse complement strand
TCTGCCAGAAATATCTCGGTAGTTGTACTGGTTCTGGTCGTGATTTACGCCCTTGTCGGGTTTGTGGGGTTGCCCTGGTGGCTGGAACGGGCGCTCCCTGAGAGGCTTGAACAGCACATGGGGTGGCAGGCGGAGGTCGGTGACATTCAGGTGAACCCGTTTGTCATGAGCGTTGAGGTCCTCGATCTGGAGGCCCGGGACAGCGATGATGAGCCGGTTGTCGCCTTTGATCGCCTCTACACCAATCTCGGGGTCTGGCGATTGGTGACCGGTATCGTGGCGCTGCAGAACATTGAGTTGGAAGAACCCTATATCCGTCTGGATCTGTTGGACGACTATAGTGTCAATTTTGCCCGGGACTGGCAGGCGAACAATCCACCGGAATCAGAAGCCGCCAGTGATGAAACAGCACCCGAAGAGCCGGCTCGTCTGCGTTTCGACCGGGTCCGGGTAGCCGGGGGTGAACTGTTGTTCAGGGACTTCAGCCAGAACGGCAAGGAAGAATTCCGGGTAACCCCGCTGGATCTGGCGCTCAATGACCTGGCCACCTGGCCCAGGGAGGATGCCGACAGCAACTATTACCTGCTGGCGGCCATTGACAGCCAGACCATTGAATGGGAAGGGGATCTGAGCATCACCCCATTATATTCGAAGGGCTTTATAAAACTGGGAGGCGTGACCCACACCACGCTCCAGCACTTTCTCAAACCTTACCTTCCCTACCGGCTCCGGGACGGTAGCGTAACCGCCAGCTCCGAGTATGAGCTGCAGTCGGCCGGTGAGCTGTTCCTGAGCACTTCCAACGGGCAGTTGAGCATTGATGATCTTGACCTCGGCCTGGCGGACAGCGAAGCCCCGCTGCTTACATCAGACAGCATCCGTGTTGGCGATATACACTTTGGGCTGAACAGCCGCGAGGCGTCCACCGGAACCGTCAATATCGATGGCGTGAACCTGTCGCTGCATCGCGACCGGGACGGTTTGATCAACCTGCTTGCGCCGTTTCAGGGCGATGGTGATAACGGGCAGAGCGACGATAGCGGCGACACCAGCATGCCATTCCACTGGACGGTGGCCGGTGTGGAGCTTGGAAACAGCTCTGTGAACTGGCGGGATGAGCAACTGCAAACCGCGGCCGATCTGTCGTTAACGGACCTGAATATCCGTGTTGACGAGCTTTCCCACCAGTTGGATGACCCTGTCAATTACAAGGCCGAAGCCACTCTGGGCGGTGGTGGCCGTGTGGTATTCAATGGCCAGACAACGCCGGTGCCTTTCACTCTGGAAGCCGGCATCTCCGGTTCAGACATTGTCCTGGCCCAGTTTGATGCCTACATCAATGAAGCAGCAAACCTGGATGTCAGGGCCGGTCGTCTGAATGTGGACGGTAACCTTGACCTGGACCAGCAGCAGGACCCACTGACCGGAACCTTCAGTGGCACCGGTGAGGTAGCGGAGCTGGACGTCCGTCTGGGCGACAGCGACGAACGCCTCATCGGCTGGCAGAACCTGCGCCTGGAACCGGTGGAGTACAATGTGTCGCCGGCACGGCTGGAAATCGGCACCGTTACCCTGGCTGGCCCGGCAGTCAATGTGGTTCGGGAAGGGAGCGGTGCTCACAACCTGGAACGCATCGTGCGGTCGGCATCGGCCGATGACTCCGGCGAGGCTCCGCAGGCGGAAGGCGGTGAGCCACCATCCGGGGACGGAGGGCCGTCAGCAGACGATGAGAAGCCCGAGTTCATCTTCCGTATCGGGCAACTGATGCTGGAAGAAGGCGCTATCTCCTACACGGACCGCACCCTGGATCCCACGTTTTCCACCCGTTTTGATCAGCTGCGCGGCTCCATAACCGGGCTGAGTAATGTTGCGCCGCAGCAGGGCAAGGTCTCGATTCAGGGCCGGGTCGGAGACGTTGCCAGCATGACTCTCGATGGCTCTGTGGGGACCCTGGGAACGGAAGACGCCAGTGAGCTCAGGCTGAGCATGGAGAATCTGTCCCTACCCATGTTATCGCCCTACTTCGGCCGCTACCTGGGTTATGGTGTCGACAGCGGCAAACTGAACCTTGACCTGGATTACAAGTTCACCGGTACCACCATAGATGCAGGCAACAGTGTGATCCTGGACCGGCTGGAACTCGGGCAGTCGGTGCCCAGCGAACAGGCGGTCAGTGCCCCGGTCAAGCTGGGCCTGGCGCTGTTGAGAGACCGCGATGGGGTGATCGATATCAATCTTCCCGTCAGTGGGGACCTGGCCAACCCGGATTTCAGTGTTGGCCAGGTGGTCATGAACGCATTCGTCAATCTGGTGGCAAGAGCTGCGACATCGCCATTCAGCATGCTGGGTTCAATAGCTGACATGGCCGGCCTGTCGGGCGAAGAGCTGGGCAAGATCCGTTTTGAACCGGGCCGGGTTGAACTGGCCGAAGGCGAAGCCGCCAAACTGGAGGCGTTGGGGAAAGCTCTGAATGAACGCCCCGCGCTGGCGCTGAACGTTCGTGGTGCGGTTGCGCCAGAGGCTGATAGCGGTGCGCTGAAGCGGCAGCAGCTGTTTGATGACCTGGGTATCGCTGACGCAACGCAGGTCTCCGAGCGTATTGCACGGCTGGAGCAGGCCTACGCCGGCTCTGATAATAACACCTCGCTGGAGGCATTCCGTGATGACGTTGCCGGCGATAATGGTGAGGTCAGTCAGGCGGAGTGGGAGCAGGCGCTGGCGGAAAGGCTGACCACCGATATCAAGCTGCCGCCGGAAGCCCTTGGCAATCTGGCTTCGGCACGGGGTGTCTGGTTACGGCAGCAAATGCTGGACAAGTACGAGGTGCCTGACAGCCAGCTCTACCTGCTGGATCCTGTGCGTGATGCAAGTGCCGACGAGGATGGCAAGGTCACCATCAGCTTTGAACTGGATGCCCGCTGAGTTTCCCGCGCTCAGCGCCGGGCGAGGTCATCTGGCAGCTGAAGCCCGTGGCGTTCAACCATTTCCTGGTAGCGGCCATCGTCAAACAATGGTGACAACAGCTGCTCCAGGGAACCCGCGCTTACCGGCCCGTCTTTTCGGGTCATGATGCGGAGGCGGTACGTCTGGTCAGCCACATCGGACACCAGGAACCGGCCCTGATCTTCCGGATTCTGCTTCAGATACATCTGGAGATAGGAACGGCTGATGATGGCCACCTCCGCCAGTGACGGCCGGTCGGCCTTGATCAGGTTCAGGTTGCGGCTATGGCTGTGGGAAAATTCGATCTGGAAACGTTCTTCCAGTTCTGTATTGTCGGTTGAAAGGTCCGCAAAACCATAGTGATAGCCGGAAATGGCCACAATGCTCCGTTCCGTGACATTATCAAAGAAACTCTGGTCCCTGCCGGGTTTGTCGAGGGCCAGATAGACGTCTTCGTCTTTCAGTACCGGGCGGGTCGCATCAACAGGCCGGGACTTCCAGCCCCAGTCCAGGCTCTCGAAGAAGATGATATCGTATAATCCCGCCTCAAAGTCCATATGCCTGCGTTTGGGAGACGTATGTACTATGCGGAACGTGATGTCCTCGTGAGTGGAATTCAGTTCGGTAAGTAGCTCACCCAGAAGACCTTCCGCCTGGTTTTCGCGAACGGCCGCTGCCGGCGGGAAGTGATAGACGCCGACGGCAATCTCGGTTTCCGACGACACGCCCGCGGTAAACCCCAGGGTGACTGGCAGGAAGGTAAACAGGAGGGCGGTTTTCAACAGGCGTTGTAGGCTCAAGGTTGCGTTTCCGCTCTGGTAACTGTTGAACGAATATTCAGATTAACATCGTTGCTTCATGGTCAGAAGAGGCCAATTATAAACTCATGCAAAACGGAAAATCTTCATGAAACGCCCTCTCAGCCACTTTTTTGCATACGTATCCCGGCTTCGCTGGATCAGGCGCTGGGGGTTGATGCGCAATGCCATCGAAG
>CAZFPG010000352.1:0-3942 GCA_964521055.1 uncultured Marinobacter sp. | reverse complement strand
CGGGCTTTTTCGGCCATTTCATCGTGGCCACGGCCGAAGGCGGCGCGGATCAGTTTCAGGGAGTCCTCGGCCGTATCCACCGTCAGACCCACCAGTGACTGGCTCTTGATGCCCAGATCCTCCGGAGTAATGTCATACTCGGTGACCTCACCGTTCTTCAGTTCCGCCACATGAGTGGGACTTGCCAGGCTGATCTCGTCCAGGCCATCTTTCGAGTGCACAACCATGATATGGTCGGCGCCCAGGCGCTGCAGAACCTCTGCCATGGGACGGCACAGCTCTTTCGTAAACACACCAATCAACTGGCGTTTGACGCCGGCCGGATTGGTCATGGGGCCGAGGATGTTGAAGATGGTCCGGCAACCCAGTTCCTTGCGCGGACCGATGGCGTGTTTCATGGCGCCGTGATGAGCTGGGGCGAACATAAAACCGACACCGATCTGTTCCACGCAGCGGGCCACTTCTTCAGGTGCCATCTGCAGGTTGATGCCCAGTTTTTCCAGCAGGTCGGCGCTGCCACTCTTGGACGACACCGCGCGGTTACCATGCTTGGCCACGAAGCCGCCAGCGGCCGCCACCACAAAAGACGCCGCCGTGGATACGTTAAACAGGTTGGCCCCGTCACCGCCGGTACCCACAATGTCGACCAGGGGGTTGGCATTCACTGTCACTCTGGTGGCCAGTTCCCGCATGACTTCGGTGGCCCCGGTAATCTCGTCGATGGTTTCGCTTTTCAGGCGCAGGCCCATCAGAAAAGCTCCGATCTGCGCATCGGTGGCTTCGCCTTTCATCACGATGCGCATAACGTCCTTCATTTCCTCGGTGGACAGGTCCAGGTTCGAGGCAATGCGGTTGAGTGCTTCTTTCATGTCCATTCGTGGGCCCCTTTGGTTGATCTGCTTTTTATGTTCTTTGCTTTGGTCTAGCTTAGCAAGTTCCTGTTTGGTGTAGGACCTGTTGTTGGGCTGGCCCTTTGACTAGGGAGCGTGGCCGATGGCTGGAGTACCTGCTTCGCAAAAACGCCTCAAGACGTCCTGTGCGGCTCGGGCTCCGCCATCAACGTCCGGAGTCAGAACCAAGCTCCAGAGGCCACCAAAACAAAACTAGCTTCTAAGAAAGTTCCGCAACAACTCATGGCCCTGTTCAGTCATGATGGATTCGGGGTGAAACTGCACACCCTCAATGGGTAGGGTCTTGTGACGAACCCCCATGATTTCTTCCACCGAGCCGTCATCATTCCGGGTCCAGGCTGTCACTTCCAGACAATCCGGCAGCGTGTCCTTGTCAATCACCAGGCTGTGGTAGCGGGTTGCCTGTAGCGGATTACTCAGGCCGCGGAATACACCTCCATCCCTGTGAAACACCGGTGACACCTTGCCGTGCATCACCCGGCCGGCGCGGATCACGTCGCCGCCGTATACCTGGCCGATGGCCTGGTGGCCCAGGCATACGCCCAGGATTGGCAGCTTGCCGGCAAAGTGGCGGATGGCGGCCATGGAAATACCGGCCTCGTTGGGCGTACAAGGCCCAGGGGATATCACCAGCCGCTCTGGCTTCAGGGCCTCGATTTCCTTTACCGTGATCTCATCGTTGCGATACACATGGACATCCGCACCCAGCTCGGCCAGGTATTGCACCACGTTGTAGGTGAAGGAATCGTAGTTATCGATCATCAGCAACATAATCTTATCCTCCGCCTCAGTGGTCGAAATCGTTGTAGGTCATGGCCACCGCGCGGAAGATCGCACGGCCCTTGTTCATGGTTTCCTTCCACTCGAGGCGGGGCACCGAATCGGCCACCACGCCGGCACCAGCCTGGATATGCAGCATCTTGTCCTTGATCACGGCCGTGCGGATGGCAATGGCGGTATCCATGTTGCCGTTGAACGACAGGTAGCCCACGGCACCGCCGTAAACGCCCCGTTTCACCGGCTCCAGCTCGTCGATGATTTCCATGGCACGGATCTTGGGGGCGCCGCTCAGGGTGCCGGCGGGCAGGGTGGCGCGCAGGACATCCAGGCAGCTGGTGTTCTCTTTCAGGCGGCCGGTGACGTTGGAGACGATGTGCATCACGTGGGAGTAGCGCTCCACGATCATTTTGTCGGTCAGTTTCACGGTGCCGGTTTCCGATACCCGGCCGGCGTCGTTGCGGCCCAGGTCGATCAGCATCAGGTGCTCGGCGATTTCCTTGGGGTCGGCCAGCAATTCGGCTTCCAGAGCCCTGTCCTCGGCATCGGTGGCACCGCGTTTTCGGGTGCCGGCGATGGGGCGCACGGTGACTTCCTCGTCTTCCACCCGGGCAAGGATTTCCGGCGAGGAGCCGACGATGTGGAAGTCGTCCAGATCCAGGAAATACATGTAGGGGGAAGGGTTCAGTACCCGCAGCGAGCGGTAGAGATTCAGCGGCGGTGCCTCGAACGGAATCGACATGCGCTGGGAGATGACGGTCTGCATTACATCGCCGTCCAGCACGTATTCCTTGATCCTGCCGACAGCCGCTTCGAACTTTTCCTGGTTGAAGCCGGAGATGAAGTCGCTCTCGTCCACCGTCTTGCCACGCAGATGCTCCGGGGTTCGGAGTGCGTCGGCGGTTTGCCGGTGCAGGCGGGACTCCAGCTCGTCAATGCGTTGCATAGCATGCTCGTACGCGCCTTCCTGGCTCGGATCGGCATGGACGATCAAATGCAGCTTTCCGCGCAGGTTGTCGAATACCACCACCTCATCGGACACCATCAGCAGGATGTCGGGCGTGCCGATCCTGTCGGGGGGGCAGGTCTGGCGCAGGCGCTTTTCGATGTAGCGCACGGTGTCGTAGCCGAAGTAGCCTACCAGGCCGCCGTTGAAGCGTGGCAGCTCATCCAGGTCCGGCGCGTTGAAGCGGGCCTGATAGTCTTCCACAAAGGCCAGAGGGTCGTCCGCTGTGGTTTCCTCAACTATCTTGCCGTCACGGGTGATGGTGATGTTGTGGTCGTGGACCTTGAGCACCTCCCGGCCTGGCAGTCCGATGATGGAATAGCGGCCCCACTTCTCGCCACCCTGTACGGACTCGAACAGGTACGAGTAGGGACCACTGCCCAGCTTCAGATAGGTACTGAGAGGTGTGTCCAGGTCGGCGAGGACTTCGCGATAGACGGGGATACGATTAAAGCCGGCCTTGGCGAGCTCGGCGAATTGCTCGGGTGTCATGGTAACGATTCCTGAAATCTGATCTGTATGGTGGACGTTCGGGCGGCGTTCAGCCGGTGCGCCATCGCCACCATCGTGTTGCGCGGGTTGTCAGTATGCCCTGCGCTGTAATCAGACTCAGTCCCTGCACGGCAGGAATCTCCCGAATTGAAGGTTTCAAATCAATATCCTGTGAGATTACAAAAGCTGGGCCAGGGAATCAACAACTGCATCCGCCCCCAGCGAATCCACTGAGGCCCCGTAGTTGTAACCGTAGCGGACCGCCACCGACGGTATACCCGCCGCCAGGGCCGCGCTGATATCGGTAACCGAGTCCCCAACCATGACCGTGGTGCCCCGGGTGCCGCCGAGTTCTGTCATGGCGTGGATCAGCGGTTGCGGGTCCGGCTTGCGCACCGGCAGGGTGTCACCGCCAATGCTGATGTCGAACCAGTGCTCGATGCCCATCTGCTCCAGCAACGGCGCCACGAACTGTTCCGGCTTGTTGGTGACAATGCCCATGCGGCAATCGTAGTCGGCTAACCTGCCCAGGCACTCTTCCACTCCGTCATAGAGCACGGAGTGCTGGCCGTTGAGGCCCTCGTAGGCGTGATAGAACATGGCCAGGGCGTCGTTGAACAGGGCGTCGTCCTTCGCGCTGGCCGGTTCCCAGTCCGCCCGGCCCGCGAGGGAGCGGCTCACCAGTACACCTGCGCAATTGCCAACCCACTGGCGTACGTTGTCGATGACGGCCTTGCGGCGCCCCAGTTGTTCCAG
>CAZFPG010000351.1:0-3944 GCA_964521055.1 uncultured Marinobacter sp. | reverse complement strand
CCCTTCCTTCAGAACCTGCTTCAGCATAGCCAGGTCCAGATCAACAACCTCTCTACCCGGTTTATCGACACCTATGCGAATGAGCTTGTACCGGGCAATACGAACCCTCATCCCAGCCGGTATTTCAGTGCAACCGGCCCCATAGAAAAAACAGATGCTCCAATGACCGATGCCCCTGAGGGCTCAGATCCGATAACAGCCCCGGCCCAGGGCGTTGTTGTCAGTATCGACGTGGAACCGGGGCAGACCGTTGTCGAGGGCCAGCCAGTTGCCGTACTGGAGGCCATGAAGATGGAGTTCGTGATCAAGGCCGGCCAAAGCGGACGCATAGTGGCTCTGGCTGCAAGTGCGGGCGATTCCGTGTACGAAGACCAGCCATTGATGTTTATCGAACCCATGGAGGTGGAAGCTGCCGACATCTCCACGGAAGAATCCGTTGACCTCGGGCACACCCGCGCCGACCTGCAACAGGTGCTGTCTCTCCACGATCAGTTAGCCGATGAAAACAGGCCTGATGCCGTAGCCAAGCGCCGCAAAACCGGCCAGAGAACCGCCCGTGAGAACCTGGCGGACCTGCTGGATGATGGCAGTTTCATGGAATATGGTGCCTTGGCCCTTGCCGCCCAGCGGAGGCGCCGTAGTCCGGAGGAGCTTCAGGCACTCAGCCCGGCAGATGGCCTGGTCGCCGGTATCGGTACCATCAACGGCGAGCTGTTTGGCCCGGAGGTCGCCCGCTGCATGGCCATGAGCTACGACTACACCGTGTTTGCCGGCACCCAGGGCGTGATGAACCACAAGAAAACCGACCGTATGCTGGAACTGGCTGAGAAACAACGCCTACCCCTGGTGTTTTTCACCGAAGGCGGCGGTGGCCGTCCCGGTGATGTGGACTGGGTTGGCGTCGCGGGGCTCGACTGTACCACCTTCATGCGCATGGCCCGGCTCAGTGGTCGTGTGCCGCTGGTTGGCATCGCCTCTGGCCGCTGTTTTGCGGGAAACGCTGCCCTTCTGGGCTGTTGCGACGTGATTATCGCCACCGAGAACGCCACCATCGGTATGGCCGGCCCGGCCATGATTGAAGGCGGCGGGCTAGGCCGTTTCATGCCGGAAGAAGTCGGCCCTGTCTCCACCCAGAGTCGCAATGGCGTGGTGGATATTGTTGCCAGGGACGAGGCGGAAGCCACCCGCATCGCCAAACAGTACCTGGCCTGTTTTCAGGGCGACCTTTCCGGTGGTGATGCCGCAGACCAACGGGAATTACGGCACCTGATTCCGGAAAACCGCCTGCGTGTGTACGACATCCGCAAGGTCATCAAAACGCTCGCGGACCATGATTCAGTCATCGAGCTGCGGAAGCACTTCGCGCCGGGGATGATCACTGCCCTGGTTCGCATCCGGGGCAAGGCATTCGGGCTGATCGCCAACAACCCCATGCATCTTGGCGGTGCCATTGACGCTGTCGCGGCTGACAAGGCCGCCCGTTTCATGCAGCTGTGCGATGCCCATGGCCTGCCGCTGCTCTCCCTGTGCGACACGCCGGGCTTTATGGTGGGCCCGGAAGCAGAGCAGCAGGCCACGGTTCGCCACGTATCCCGCCTGTTTGTGACCGCAGCCAGCATGACGGTACCGTTTTTCACCGTGGTGCTGCGTAAAGGTTATGGCCTTGGCGCCCAGGCCATGGCCGCAGGCAGCTTCCACGCCCCCGTGTTTACCATTGGCTGGCCCAGCAGCGAGTTCGGTGCGATGGGTCTGGAAGGTGCTGTTCGCCTGGGGTTTGCCAAGGAGCTGGCGGCGCTGGAAAATCAGGACGAACGCAAGGCCCTGTTCGACAAACTCGTAGCAAAACTCTACGAACGCGGCAAAGGCATCAGCATGGCGAGTTTTCTGGAAATCGACGCGGTTATTGACCCCGCCGAAACCCGGGATTGGCTGATCCGTGGCCTTAACGCCGTTGATCCGGAATCCCTGCGTGGCGGCCACCGGCCAATGATTGACGCCTGGTAGCCACATGGCAGCGGAAACCCCCGCCGGGTTTGTGCAATACTGGGATTAAACCCAAACCCGGACCAAAACCTGGAATCCTACCGTGAGGAGACCGTTATGCTGATGAACGCCAAGCAATCAACACTGGTACTGGTAGACCTGCAGAAAAAACTGATGTCCGCAATCAGCCACGGTGATTCAGTGCTGGCCGAAAGCGTGCGCCTCGCGCGAATTGCCAGGTTACTCAAAGTACCCATAATTGCCACGGAACAGATCCCCGAGAAGCTGGGTCACAACGATGACGAGGTGGCCGCGCTTGCCGACCACACCATAACCAAGATTCATTTTGATGCCTGTGGCGGTGGGCTGGTGGACGCCATGCCCAATGATCGTAAACAGGTCATCATCGGTGGCTGCGAGACTCACGTTTGCATGTTGCAGACCGCCCTGTCGCTATTGGCTGCCGGCTTTGGCGTCTGGGTGGTGGAAAACGCCACCGGCTCGCGTCATGACAACGACCGCGACGCAGCCCTTGAACGCCTGCAACAGGCCGGGGCAACTATTGTGACCGTGGAAATGGTGGCCTTTGAGTGGATGCAGCATTGCGAACATCCCTGCTTCCGGGACGTTCAGAAGTTGATCAAATAACGCGACACAACAGACACATCCGGCACCTGGATCCGAAGTTCCTGAAGAAGAAAGCAGAATCCGGCCGGTAATTTCGGTTAATGTTAAAATTTACGTTTACGTAAAGTAGAGGTATCTGATTGTTCCCGTTAAAATTTTCAAATTCGCTAAAAAATGTGTGATCTCCAACCATTGACGACGATGTAAAAGCTATCTAGTCTTTTTTTAGCCGGGCCTCAAAAGGGCCCTGGCTGATGGAATCATGCCATCCGGCCTATCCGCCGGGGCACAACAACAAAACAGCCACGAAAGCCGTGATCCGGCCCGGTGGAAGAGGATTTCAGTATGTCACTGGTAAATCAGTCCCTGATGATGGGCCCTTGTGCCCGTATTCTACAATTCCCCGTAACATCCTTCTTTACGCGCTCTCCCTCTGCTTCACGATCGCGCCGATCGAGCAACCTGCTACGAAATATCATTTTTGTGCGATTAACGCAGCCTCAATCGGGTATTTGACCGCTCTGCCTCCCCGTTGCCAACCCGGTTTCGGCCATATCCGCAATCAGAGCAGGCATCCGCACCCCGTGCAGATCTGTTTGCAAACGCGTTTAAAGGAATCAGACCAATGACTGTATTTACGCATCCTGAATTCGACCACCACGAACATCTGACCTTCTGCTGCGACCCGGAAACCGGGCTACGCGCCATTATCGCCGTACACAACACAGCCCGGGGCCCAGCGCTCGGCGGTTGCCGCATGTTTCCCTATGCCAGCGATGAAGAAGCCCTTCGGGACGTGCTTCGCCTGTCACGGGGCATGACCTACAAGTCCGCCCTCGCCAATCTTAACCTCGGTGGCGGTAAATCGGTGATCATTGGCGACCCACGCCAGCACAAGACAGAAGCGTTGCTGGAGTCCATGGGCCGGTTCCTTGAGCAGTTGGGCGGGCTTTATATTGCAGCAGAAGACTCCGGTACCAGCGTCGCCGACCTGAAAATCATGGGACGGCGGACCACCAATGTGGCTGGCATCCGGGATCGGCTCGGTTTCGATGGCAAGCCAAGCAACGGTGACCCCTCACCCGCCACAGCATGGGGCACCTTCGTAGGTCTTCAGGCGGCGGTAAAACACAAACTCGGCCGTAACAACCTGGAGGGCCTCAAAGTCGCCGTCCAGGGCGTAGGCAACGTTGGCTACCGCTTGGCGCGACACCTGACAGACGCAGGTGCAAAACTCTGGGTATACGACATCCACCAGGACCAGATGGACCGGGCCGTCGAAGAACTCGGGGCCACACCCGCAACGGCCGACGAAATCCTGTACCTGCCGGTTG
>CAZFPG010000350.1:0-3958 GCA_964521055.1 uncultured Marinobacter sp. | reverse complement strand
AGAATTCCCTACACAAAGCCCGGGCCGAAAGGTCCGGGCTTTGTTGTTTCTGAATTTAGTAGAAGCGCGCTGCAACGGGCTGAGTAACTTCCCTTATCAGCGCGAGATCCTGCTCACTGAACCGGGGACGGTAGTATGTGGGGGAGTGGAGCCCTGCTGCCGCTTCCTTGACGGTTTGCGGATCGACCGGCAGTTGGCAGTGCTCATGAAGGCGTATCAACATGTCCTCGGGCTGGCTGCACTGGTCCTCGTAGCGCACCACCAGACAGGCTTCACGTAGCGCCGGATCGGCGTCAAGCACATCCGCCACATAGCGGTAGATGTCGGCCCAGTATAGAGCCCAGCCTTCAACCTCGTGCCCGGTTTTCCATAACTCGGTAATTCTGGCTGTCATGGCGTCGTCACCGACATTGATGGCCCGCCGGTCCAGGCCGAACTCGAAGTGGCCAACCCTGCGCATATGCTCGAGCGCACGTGGCTGACCAGCCTCCCCCATGGCGAAGAGCCTTTGCTGCTTCATCAGCGATGCGATGTGCCAGACCGGATCGCGTATTGCCACCACGAAGCGCGCGTCGGGGTAAAGTTTGTGCAGATAGCCCAGGCGCACCAGGTTGTAGTTGCCCTTGGCCACGTATCGCTGACGCTGGCGTATGGCCAGTAGCTTGCGTATGTGCTCATTGTAGAAGCACTCGAATGCCGGATGCGATACCTGACGGTCAAAAGCCCCGCAACGGGCCGGGTCGTGGATGTCGGAAAAGAACGCCATCCAGAGCATTTCTTCGAAGGCTTCAGGGCTTTGCGAGGTGACGGCGATACCGTCCTTGTGGGCACGCTCCTGCGCCACTTCCCGGGAATGCGGTACCAGCGAGAGCCATCGATTCCACCAGTATGGCGTCAGCAAAGGCGGAAAATCAGCGTAGCGGTGTGTAGCCACTTGCGGATGCTCGGCCAGACGCTCGAGCAGAACCGTGGTGCCCGCGCGTGCCAGCCCCGTGACATAGATTGGCTTCTCGACCTTTATGTCAGCGATGACATCCCTCAAGACACGGGTTTCGAGATTACCGAGCCTGATCCACGCGTCCGGATGGCGGTGTATCCAACCGCCCAGGACATGCATCCACGTTGGCACCCTGAATCCGGGGTCGGACGTTGCCTCATTACGGGAACGCTGTGCTGAAGAAGCCCTCATTCTATTCGTGCCCATCGATAGATGAGTAAGGAAGCGATCATCATTACCGGAAAGAACACCATCATCCATGAGCGCGCCCACTCGGGCCCAACCGGCAGGTAGGAGGCACTGCCTTGACCATAGGTGGTATCAAGCCACACCAGTAGCGCGAGCAGGGGGAGCATGGCAAGCAATGTGGCAGGCACCACCAGGCCAATATGCTTGAACGCGGCGACAAACTGGTCGCGAATCAGGGGGCCAGCGTCGGCCAACTCCCCGTCGAACTCATACAAACGCCGCCGCGCAGCCCGTGCAGCGCGTTTGGCGCGGCCGATTTTCGCCTGCGGCGAAAGCAGTCTGTATAGCCCCATCGTCACTGCCCCGCCTATCACGCCCCAGATGATCAGGCGAGTGGTCGCGAGCAGCCCCATCGCCATGAACTGATCCAGCGAGGCAAACAAAGGAGCCGGCAGGTCAAGGATTCCCATGCAGTGCGATCAGTTCCCCGGTGGCGGGGATTTGCTCTCATCGGCTGGCGCCGTCCTGGCATCGGTCGTCTGCTGGACCGGCAACGGGGCAGCATCGGGAACTGGCTCGGAGGATGCCTGGGAAGCAGCCGCCTGCTCCGCAGCTTTACGCCGCCGCATACGCCTGATGGGCCACATTATGAAGAAGATGACAGCAACCCCGATGGCCACAACGAGCCCCCAAAGGGCCGCCAGCAAGCTCAGCCCCGCCCCGGGGCCGACATAGGCCTGGGCGACTACGGGAAGGGTGAGTCCGGTAATGAATATCACCGTGGAGAAAGGAAGACCGTAGCGATTAACCTGGTGCCTCATGGCAATTACCTCCTGGTGGTATCGAGACTTTCACGAAAGTCTGTGTCGATATCTCCCAGAGCAATGCGTTGTCCTGCTGATACGACGGGAATGAACTGGCCCTCTTCCCCTCCGCGAACCGGATTGATGAACTCCCAAACAATTTCACCTGCCCGATTGACTTCGAACAACCGCCCGCCATCCGATTCTGTGATCAGGCGATTGCCATTGGGAAGCGCTTCCGCCGAGCTACGCAAACCACTCTCGAACGGATGATCCCTGCTCCCTGTATAACTCCAGACAATAGCATTACTCCGTGGGTTAACCTCCAGCACCCGGCTATCATTCTTTTTCTCGAAATTACCATAGTTGTCGAAGAGCATAAAGTTGCCATTTTGTAGGGCACGACCGTAGTGTTGGCCCAACCAGGGACCATGCCGCGCCCACGTCATCTCACCACTCTTCAGGTCAATCAGACCGACCGCACCGGGGTGGCGAAACGACACCAGCACCTGTTCGGAGTTACCGCCAGCGGGCGCGAAGGCACGGGCAGTGGGCTCATCGATAAACTGTACACTATTGGCATGCAACGGATCGGCAAGCGCAAAGCGCGGTATCGCATAAACCAGTTCGCGATAAGGTGAATTCAAAAAGGCGTGTGTCAGAGAGATTTTGCTCAGCTCATCGCCGTTGTCGCCGTCGAGTTCGACCACAAAGTCGTCCAGCCAGGGGAGATCGAGTGTGGCGAAGGCATCAATAGGCTCTTCGATGTATTCGTTGGTCAAAGTGACGACTCGTCCATCCGGCGTAATATCCAGGTCATGGTGGGTATGGGCGTGGTAGCCCCACAAAAATTGCGAGTCGCGGTCTATCTTGACCATGCCATAACCCCATGGTGAGTCATTGGCGGCGTTGTAGATGGCAATCAGGTCACCATTGGGCAGCATCCGTGCCTTGTCCCAGAACATCAGGTCGTCCGACCGGGGCTCGGCACCACGGGGCGACTTGTCCCAGACCTTGCTGTACGGCAGCGACCACCGATGAACAACGTTACCGTCCATGTCGATCAGGTTGGCGTAGGCGCCATCTCCGGAGGTGTAGAGGGTCAGCCCCTCATATACGGAATCGGACTGTTTGATCGTGACGCCACGTTCATCAGTCCGGGCCTCGCGCCAGAGGTCCGTCTGGGTATAGGGGTCATCAACCGATGTCTGTTCCCTCAACGCCAGGGCCGCCTTGTAGGCGTCATCAAAATACCTGTAGGGAAATACCTCGGACAACACAACAACCGCCCCGCCCACAAAGGCAAGAAAGGCAGTAGCCAGAAAAAATAAAACAAAACCTGCACGTTCCGTGTTTAAATATTTCACGAGCTCTTATGCTGTTGATCCCTGCAACGTTTGAATCAGTAAACCTCGCGCGGATCTCCAACCCCCTCGACTAAATTGTCCATTGAATCGGGGTTACTGCTTTGTGTCAGAAATAGTAAACCTACCAAAGCAGCACCGGAAAAACAGTTACCAGCGTACCACCGAGCTCAAACACAAAACGCTTACGAAATATTTACTCTACTTGTTACTGCTGTACCGACGACAATTTCTCCTATCCAAAATGGTAGAAAGCCAGCTTGTTGCCATCCGGGTCGCGAACATAGGCGCCGTAGAACTGGTTCGGGATACGCTACTCATAACAAAAAAACCGAAGGCGAACCTTCGGTTTTTGATATCTGACCCGGGCGTTCACTTCACCGGAGCGTTGAGCACGTCCAGCACTTCCTCAAGCTCGGTGATCATCTGGCGGATCAACTGCTTGTATTGGGAGGTATCGTCTTTCACCTCATGACTACTGAGTTTTTGTTTCGCCCCGCCGATGGTATAGCCCTGATCGTAAAGCAGGCTTCGGATCTGGCGAATGGTGATAACGTCAGCACGCTGATAATAGCGGCGATTACCACGGCGCTTGACCGGTGACA
>CAZFPG010000349.1:0-3984 GCA_964521055.1 uncultured Marinobacter sp. | reverse complement strand
CAGCCTTGCCGGGCGCCAGTGGCAGTGTGATCCGGAAGGTGCTGCCCTCAGCCGGGGCGCTGGTAACGGAAATTTCGCCTCCCATCAGTTCCACCAGTTGGCGGGCAATGGTAGTGCCCAGGCCGGTGCCACCGAAACGTCGGGTCATGCTGGAGTCCGCCTGGGTGAAAGGTTCGAAAATCCTGTCGACTCGATCCGCGGGTATGCCAATACCGGTATCCTTTACCAGGATGACCACCTGGCCCAGTTCTGGCTGCTCAATGGTCAGCGTGACACCGCCGGTTTTGGTGAATTTGACGGCGTTGCTCAACAGATTGAGAACCACTTGCTGGATTCGCAGCGGATCGCCCCTGAAATAGTCGCTGGCCCGGTAGTCGAGGGACAGAAAGAGCCCTTTTCGGGTGGCGTTCAGGGACTGGGTGGCGACGATCTGTTCGCAAACGGAACGCAGTGAAAAGTCACGCACTTCCAGCTCGGTATGCCCGCCGTCCAGTTTTGCAGTGTCCAGTATGTCGTTGAGCAACGTGAGAAGGGATTTGGCCGAGGTCTTTACGGTACTGAGGTGTTTGGACTGTAATTCAGACAGTGGGGTGTCAAGAACAAGATCGGTAAAGCCGATGATGGCGTTCATCGGCGTACGGATTTCATGGCTCATGTTGGCAAGGAACTGGCTCTTGGCAGCGGCCGCCTGCTCCGCCTTTTCCTTGGCCTGCCGCAGATCGGTTTCCATCCGGTGGCGTTCCGAGATATCGGTCAGAAAACCGACAAAGGTGCTGATGCCACCCAGTCTGGATTCGCCAATAGCCAACCTTACCGGTATCTGGTGTCCGTCTTTGTGCAGCGCCCATACTTCCCGTCCGGAGCCGATAATCTTGCGCTCACCGGTGCGTAGGTAATTTTTCAGGTAGCCGTCGTGAGCATCGTGGTGTGGGTTGGGCATCAGCATGCTGACGTTGCGGCCAACCACTTCTTCGGCCCGGTAACCGAATATCCGTTCGGCGGATTCGTTGAACGAGAGCACGATGCCACGATCCGATATTTTCACGATTCCATCCACTGCCGCATCGACAATGGTCTGCAGTTCACTGGCGGTTTCCGTGCTGCGCTGGAACAGGGCCCGGTATCGGGCAAGGGAGTTCACGCCGGCGGCGAGAAGGCTCAGGGAAACGGTAATAATCGCTATCGCCAGTGCCAGCATGGTGTGGCGTGTGCTACCCGGCGTGAAGTCAGGGGCTGTTTCACCAATAAAGCGCGCCGCTTCCATGGCCGTATAGTGCATGCCGGCTATGGCCAGCCCCATGACAAGCCCTGCTAGCAACCGTCGTTGGTAGCCCCTAAGGCGGGCCTGCCGGCGCAGCCCGAAACTGATCCAGAGTGCCTGGGTGCCCAGCAGTACCGCCACAACAATTGAAAGGGCGAACAGGGAAGGGTCGTAGCGCAGAGCAGGCCCGATTTCCATGGCAGCCATGCCCAGGTAATGCATGGCGCCAATACCCGCCCCGACGGTGATGCCGCCACTGACCAGTCGCAGCCCAGTCAGTTGATGGCGGGCAAGAAGGCTGAGAGCAACCCAGGAGGCCAGTAGGCTGGGAACCGCGGAAAGCGCGGTAATGCCGGGGTGGTAGTGAACATGGGTGGGCATTTCGAAAGCCAGCATGCCGATGAAATGCATGGACCAGATGCCAAACCCGAGGGAGGCCGCGCCACTGAACAGGTGCAGCCGCTCCATTGAGCGAGTGTTGCTGCGTCGGGCCGCTGCCGCTAAGGTCAGGGCCAGGTAAGAGGCACCGACGGCAATCAGCAGAGACAGGGTGACCAGCCAGGGGTCATACTGACCGGTGACGAGCTCAGCAGCCCCCAAATCCTGCAAAACAAAAAAATCCGACAACAATGACGAGGTCCACCCTTAGGTTTGTTGGCTATGGCTACTATAACGGTTTTCTCTTCTATAGAAACCCCGGGTTTCCTCACTGCCGTATTGCTGGCAGTGAGGAAACGCCCATTCATTGGATCTATACTGAACATTCACCGAACCGCAGTTGAAGTCTCGCTAATCAGTGCAATAGTTATAGGTGACTTCCATTGCTGGAGTCTTTGCGTCAGTGTACCAGTCAGCAGTGGCGTGAATTGACGCAAAGGCTCCTGCAAAGCCTTCCGGAATTTTCGGATAATGAAAAGGAGGCACCTCATGTCGAAACAAAGCCCGAGCAAAGACAGTCTCAATACACTTTCCAGCCTCGAAGCTGGCGGTAAAGCCTACCATTACTACAGCCTGCCAAAGGCTGCCGACACCCTGGGCAATATAGACAAGCTGCCCTTCTCCCTCAAAGTGCTGTTGGAGAACCTGCTGCGCAACGAGGATGACACCACCGTGGATCGCAGTCATATCGACGCCATGGTCCAGTGGATGAAGGAGCGCAAGTCCGATACCGAGATCCAGTTCCGGCCTGCCCGTGTATTAATGCAGGACTTCACCGGCGTGCCCGGTGTGGTGGACCTGGCTGCCATGCGTGAGGCAGTCAATGCCGCCGGGAAGGATCCCGCGATGATCAATCCGCTGTCGCCGGTGGATCTGGTGATTGACCATTCGGTCATGGTGGACAATTTTGGTGATGCATCGGCTTTCAAGGACAACGTTACCATCGAGATGGAGCGTAACCAGGAACGTTACGAGTTCCTGCGCTGGGGCCAGCAGGCCTTTGACAACTTCCGCGTGGTGTCGCCGGGTACCGGTATCTGCCACCAGGTGAACCTGGAATATCTGGGCAAGACCGTCTGGAGCAAGGACCAGGACGGCAAGACCATCGCCTACCCGGACACCCTGGTGGGAACCGACTCTCATACCACCATGATCAACGGCCTGGGCATTCTCGGCTGGGGTGTTGGCGGCATTGAAGCGGAAGCAGCCATGCTGGGCCAGCCGGTGTCCATGCTGATTCCGGAAGTGATCGGTTTCAAGATTACCGGCAAGCTGCGGGAAGGTATTACCGCGACTGATCTGGTGCTTACCGTTACGGAAATGCTGCGCAAGAAAGGCGTGGTGGGCAAGTTTGTGGAATTCTACGGCGATGGCCTGAAAGACATGCCCGTTGCTGATCGGGCTACCATCGCCAATATGGCGCCGGAATACGGCGCCACCTGTGGCTTCTTCCCGGTGGACGAACAGACCATCAGGTACATGAAGCTGACCGGCCGTGAAGACCACCAGCTCGAGCTGGTTGAGGCCTATGCCAAGGCCCAGGGGCTGTGGCGCCAACCCGGCCAGGAGCCTGTGTACACCGACAACCTGGAACTGGACATGGGCGACGTAGAGGCCAGCCTGGCCGGCCCCAAACGCCCACAGGACCGCGTGGCTCTGAAAAATATGAAGGCATCTTTCGAGCTACTGATGGAAACGGCGGAAGGTTCGGCGGACGAGTCCCGCAAGAGCAATCTCGAATCCGAGGGCGGGCAGACCGCCGTGGGCATTCACGAGAGCTACGAACACGCTGCCAGTCAGCCGCTGGAAATGAATGGCCAGAAAAGCCGGCTGGATCCCGGCGCCGTGGTGATTGCGGCTATAACGTCCTGTACCAACACCTCGAACCCAAGCGTGATGATGGCCGCCGGCCTGATTGCCCAGAAGGCCGTGGCCAAGGGGCTGAAGACCAAACCCTGGGTAAAGACCTCGCTGGCCCCCGGCTCCAAGGTGGTCACCGATTACCTGAAGGTGGGTGGCTTCCAGGATGACCTGGACGAGCTTGGATTCAACCTGGTGGGTTATGGCTGCACCACCTGTATCGGTAACTCCGGCCCGCTGCCGGAAGCGGTTGAAAAGGCGATTGACGAAGGCAATCTTACCGTTGCCTCGGTGCTGTCAGGCAACCGCAACTTCGAAGGCCGCGTGCATCCGCTGGTGAAAACCAACTGGTTGGCCTCACCGCCGCTGGTGGTGGCCTATGCGCTGGCCGGAAACGTGCGCCTGGACCTCTTCAAGGATCCGCT
>CAZFPG010000348.1:0-3987 GCA_964521055.1 uncultured Marinobacter sp. | reverse complement strand
ATCCCCACCAAAATCCCCAGTCCTACTAAAAGCAAGAGGCCAAAAGCCAAAAACTGACAGAAATCATTGCCAGCAAACCAAACTTACCCTAACCTTGAATGCGAACTATTATCATTATTGATATCGACAAGGAGAAAGCGATATGAAAAAACAGACCCTGGCGCTACTCACCTGTGCTGCCCTGACTTTTCCCGTGGCCTCGTTTGCTGACGAGGTTGAACACTATGAAGGCAAGGAATCCGCCACCCTTAAAGAAGCCGTGGCTAACTTCTCAGAGTACAACGAAAAACTCGAGAAAATCCTGGACGGAGAGCTGACTCCGGAAGCCATGAACGAGATTCACCAGATTACCTACACGCTGGAAAACGCCCTCGGCAAGATTAACGAGGAGTTTGATGGGCTGGCAGTGACTCTGGAAGAAATTCATCTTGCCTCAGAAAGCGCCGATGCCGATGGTGTTGCCAGTAACGGCAAGGACTATCTGGACACCAGCCGCACGGTGATTGAGTAAACCTCGCGGACAACCGGTATTTCCGCTGCTACCCTTGAACCTGAAAGGCAGAGAGGGGCAGGGAGTAGCAGCGATGGCCGGTTTTGATGACAGGGCACAGGCATTACTGAACAGGCTGCGGGAGGATTACGAGTCCGGGGCCACATCGCTGGCCCTGGATACGCTCAGCGGGCTGGCAACTTATGTGGAGCAGGCTGCCCCTGCCACAGCCGACCTGTCACGCCTGCTGCAGGAACTCCGCAAAGCCCGCCCCAGCATGATTGTAATTGGCAACGCCATTGCAAGGGTGGAGTCTTTGTTGGCGAGCGGTAACAGGCCACATGCCGCGATCGACCAGGTTACCCGTGAACTGGACAATGCCAGTGCGGCCATCGCTGAGCATGCCAGCAGGAAGATTCCCGCCAATGCCGTGATCATGACCCACAGCGCCAGCTCGGTTGTGCTGGGGCTGTTTCGTTTGCTTGCCCGGAAGCAGCATCGGTTTTCCATCATCTGCACCCAGAGCAGTCCCGGCATGGAGGGGCACCAGCTGGCGCTCGCGCTGAACGATCTGGACGTTCCTGTCACGCTGATTACCGATGCCCAGATGGGCCTGTTCGTGTCCCGGGCGGATGTGGTGATTACCGGGTGTGATTCCTGGCTGGCGGATGGGCATTTCATCAATAAGAGTGGAACCTTTCTGCTCGCACTGGCGGCCCGCGCCCACCACAAACCGTTCTGGGTGCTTGGAGACAGCTTCAGGAGAAGTGACCAGGCCAGTGATGACGTCACTCTGGAAGAGATGCCGGCCGATGAATTGCAGGCGCCAAAAGGAGACTGGATTACCTCCCGGAACACCTATTTTGAAACCATTCCGGAATCCCTGGTGACAGGTGGGATCAACGAGCAGGGCGTTTTTTTGTTCCCTGGCTCGCCTCGGCAGTAAACGGGTCCTCCGGCCAGGGGTGTTTCGGGTAACGCCCGCGCATGTCCTTGCGCACTTCGGGGTAGGCATTGCGCCAGAAGCTGGCCAGGTCCGCGGTAACAGCGAGGGGGCGCTGTGCCGGGGAGAGCAGGTGGATCACCACGGGCACCCTGCCGCCGGCCACAGTGGGGGTTTCCGTCCATCCGAAAAGGGCCTGGAGTTTGGCCGCCAGCACCGGCCCATTTTCCGCCGTATAATCCAGGGTTACCGACTGGCCCGTAGGAATGGTCAGGCGGGTGGGCGCCAGATCATCCAGCATCTTCTGCTGCTGGTAATCCAGCAGGCTGGCCAGGGCCTGATTCAGGTTAAGCTTCTCCAGGTCACGCCAGCGGTTCACCCCTGCCAGGAAGGGCCCAAGCCAGGCTTCCAGGTTGTCCGTGAGCCAGCGCTCGCTAACCTCCGGCCAGTCTCCGGGGAAACAATGGGCCAGCAGGGCGACCCGGGCAAGCCACTGGTCTGCGGATGGCGTCCAGGGCAGGCTCATGAGGCCTTTTTTTCGTACTGCGGCAAGCAGCCCCTGCTGTATCAGCTCGGGAGACGGGGCAGGCAAAGCGCTTTCTTCCAGCACCAGTTGCCCCAGTTTCCTGACACGGCGGGCCACCACGGTGCCGCGGGTGTCGTCCCAGATCGCTTCATCCAGTTCATGAATGTGGCCGGCCAGGTCCTGTTCCAGTAACGCCGGATCAACCGGCGCAGCCAGATAGATCGTCGCTTCCCTGGCCTTACCATCCAGCTCGGCTGTTGCCAGCCACTGGTGTCGCGCCAGCGGGTCGTCGTCCCGCAGGGCCGCGCCGCGGCCGTTACTGAGCTGGTAACGGGGTTTATCACTGCGACGCTTGCGGGCGACACGGTCCGGGTAGGCCAGGGCCAGCAGGCGGCCCACCTCGTCGTCCGTAGGCATATCATCTGGCGGATTGGGCTGGTCGGCCAGCCGCGACACAGACTGGCCAATGGCTTTCAGTCTGGCAGCATCGACACCATGCCGGGGGCCCTTCCCCCGAAGCATCCGCACCCGCTCCTGCATATCAGCCCCCGCCGAACGTCCGGCCAGGTCCCGTTCTTCGAGCAAAGCCGCCAGCTCCGCCGCGAGATAGCCATGGCCAATATCACGGCCCCGGAGAATCATATGGGCCAGCCGCGGGTGAACCCCCATGTCCCGCGCGGCCTTGCCGTGTTCGGTTATCGCGCCGCCGGGGTCGAGCATATCCAGCCATTGCAGCAACTCCACCGCCTGTTGCCAGTGCGCTGCCGGCGGCAAATCAATCCAGTCCAGCTGTTCCGGCGACCGTGCACCCCACTGGGCCAGCTCCAGAACCAGCGGTGCCAGGTCTGCCTCCTGAATTTCCGGCGGGGTGAATTCCGCCAGGCCAAACTGGGCTGACTCACTCCATAACCGGTAACAGACACCAGGCTCGATCCGGCCCGCCCGCCCTTTACGCTGCGCTGCCGATGCCCTCGACACCCAGCCGGTCACCAAGCGCGTCATCCCGCTGTTGGCATCAAATACGGCCCTGCGCTGCTGGCCACTGTCGATGACCACCCGTATGCCTTCGATGGTCAGGCTGGATTCAGCAATGGCCGTGGCCAGAACCACCTTGCGATAACCCTCGGGCGCCGGCGCAATGGCCCGGTCCTGTTCCTCATTTTTCAGGTTGCCGTACAACGGTGCCAGGATCACATGGCCAGCCACTTGCCCCTGAAGCTGCCTCTCCACCCGGCGGATCTCCCCGGCGCCAGGAAGGAATACCAGCAGCGACCCGGTCTGATCTGCCAGTGCTTCGTGAATCACCGACACCACCTGATCCACCACCCGGCCATTGCGGGGCAACGGCCGATAGGCCACATCAACGGGGAACGCCCGCCCCTCACTGGTCAACACCGGTACGCCGCCGAGCAAACGGGCAATGGGCGCGGTATCCAGCGTCGCCGACATCACGATCACCCGCAGATCCTCCCGCAGTGCCTGCCGGGACTCCCGCACCAGTGCCAGGCCAAGGTCAGCCTGAAGCGAACGCTCGTGAAATTCGTCTAAAATCACCACCGCGTAGTCTTCCAGTGCCGGATCATTCTGGATCATCCGTGTCAGAATGCCTTCGGTCACCACCTCAATCACGGTAGCCGAGCTCACCCGCGTATCCAGCCGCGTTCGATACCCCACGGTCTGGCCCGGCTTCTCCCCCATCTGCCCGGCCATATACCTTGCCGCCGACCTGGTTGCCAGCCTTCTGGGCTCCAGCATCAGAATTTTACGGCCTTCCCGCCACGGTGCATCCAGCAACGCCAGCGGTACCCCGGTGGTTTTACCGGCCCCGGGTGGGGCCTGCAGCAGGACTGTGGTTTCGGATTCCAATGCCTTTAAGAGATCCGGGATTATCTGGTTGATTGGGAGCATTGGTTCTGCTTTGTGTAAGACTGGTCGGGTTGGGGGAGGGGCGTGGAGGTGATTATTTTTTCAAGTGGAAAATGAACTCGCTTCGCTCAGACACCATTTTCTGTTTGAAAAAATAATCAC
>CAZFPG010000347.1:0-3989 GCA_964521055.1 uncultured Marinobacter sp. | reverse complement strand
AGTGGGCAACACCCAGATTCCCATTCGCAACCTGTTGCAGCTGAACCAGGGCTCTGTGATTGAGCTGGACAGGCTGGCGGGTGAGCCCCTGGATGTGCTGGTTAACGGCACCCTGATTGCCCACGGTGAGGTGGTCATGGTCAACGAAAAGTTCGGCATTCGCCTGACGGACGTGATCAGCCCGGGCGAACGTATCAAGCGGTTGCAGAAGTAATATGGCGCTGATATCCCGTGCTCTGGTTCGCAAGGGGGTTGCCGGCGCTGCCCTGACGCTGCTGGCCCCCGCCCTGTTGTTGGCCCAGGAGCAGGAAACCCCCGCCCGGGAAGCCACATCCGCGCCCGATACGCTGGTCACCATGCTGACCCTGGGCGCCGGCCTGCTGGCGGTGCTCGCCCTTATTTTCGGTTGCGCCTGGATTGTACGGCGCATGGGCGGGATGAGCGGCGGCAACACCCGCGCCATCAAGGTGGTGTCGGTGATGCCCATGGGCACGCGGGAAAGGGTCGCGCTGATCGAAGTGGGCGGCACACAGATCCTGGTGGGCGTTACTCCCTCCACGATCCGCACATTGCACGTTTTTGACGAGCCAGTGGTCAGTGCCGGTGAACCGGTGTCCGGAGATTTTGCCCGCAAACTCCAGGGCATGATCGGCAAATCCTGGGGCTCCGGTTCATCATCGAAGGAAGGTTCCTGACATGTTGGCGCGTGTTCCCGGGCGTGTCCTCGCATTACTGGGTCTTGTCTTTTTCGCCACCTGGTCGCCGGTAACGCTGGCGGACATTCCGGGCATTCCCGCGTTTACGGTAACGCCGGGCGAGGAAGAAGGCGTCGAGGAATACTCGGTATCGCTGCAGATCCTGGCGCTGATGACAGCGCTGACGTTCCTGCCGGCGATGCTGATGATGATGACCTCGTTCACCCGCATCATCGTCGTGTTTGCCATACTCCGCCAGGCCCTGGGTCTGCAGTCCACACCATCCAACCAGATACTTCTTGGTCTGACTCTTTTCCTGACCATCTTCATCATGAAGCCGGTGCTGGAAGAGGTGAACGAAGTGGCCCTCCAGCCCTACATGGAGGAAGAACTGACATCGCTGGAAGCCGTGGAACAAGCCAGCCAACCGTTCCGTAACTTCATGCTGGGCCAGACCCGCGAAAGTGACCTGGGCCTGTTCATGCGGATTGCCGATGAACAATATGATACCCCCGAGGACGTTTCCTTCTGGGTACTGTTGCCGGCATTCGTCACCAGCGAGCTGAAAACCGCCTTCCAGATCGGGTTCATACTGTTCATTCCGTTTCTCATCATCGACATGGTGGTCGCCAGCGTGCTGATGGCCATGGGTATGATGATGCTGTCCCCGATCATCATATCGCTGCCATTCAAGATCATGCTGTTTGTACTGGTGGATGGCTGGGCCCTGATCATGGGCACCCTCGCCGCCAGTTACGGGATATAGGGAAGAATAACCATGACACCCGAAACCGTTATCGACATCCTCCGCGAAGCCCTGTGGATGATCGTAGTGCTGGCAAGCCTGATCATCGGCCCCGGTCTGGTCATCGGCCTGGTGGTCAGCACCTTCCAGGCCGCCACCCAGATCAACGAACAGACCCTGAGCTTCCTGCCCCGCCTGCTGGTCACCCTGATTACCATCATCGTGGCGGGGCCCTGGATGCTCACCCAGCTTATCGACCATGCGGAACGGCTGATCACCAGCATTCCCTACCTGATCGGCTGACCGGGCATGCCCACGGAAATATCAGCCGACCTGATTAACCAGTGGATTGGTCAACACCTGTGGCCGCTGTTCCGCCTGGCCAGCTTCATGATGGTCATACCCTTCGTCGGCACCCAACTGGTACCAGCAAGAGTCCGGCTCGGGCTGGCCCTGATCATCACCATCCTGGTGGTGCCGATGATCCCGCCGGTCCCGCAGGTTGATGCCTTCAGCGCTGACGGGGTAGTCATCACCCTGCAGCAGATCCTTATCGGCGTGGGCATGGGCTTCGCCCTGACCGCGTTATTCCAGCTCTTTGTCGTCGCCGGCCAGATGATCGCCATGCAAATGGGCCTCGGCTTCGCCTCCATGGTCGACCCGGCCAACGGCGTCAACGTACCGGTACTGGCCCAGATCTATACGATCACCATTACATTGCTGTACCTCGCCATGAACGGCCACCTGGTGGCCTTCGAAGTCTTCATCGAAAGCTTCCGCACCCTACCCATCGGCCTGGAAGGCCTGGGGCAGCAGGGCGTCTGGGAGCTGGCCCACCGCATCAGTTGGATGTTTGTCTCCGCCGTGTTGCTGGCGCTGCCGGCGGTAACCGCCGTATTCATCGTCAACATCTCCTTCGGCGTAATGACCCGCGCCGCCCCCCAAATGAATATTTTCGCCCTTGGCTTCCCGATTGGCCTGATTTTTGGATTATTTGCCATATGGGTGCTGCACGCCAATTTTCTGCCGCACTTCGAGCAGTACACCAGGGAAACGTTCGAATTCATGCGAAACCTGCAGGGCCAGCCGTAACGGTTAACCACCAAATGACAGAAAGGTGGTGTCGGTTCGGATCTGACACTGGAGTTCGCAGAGGACGGTGGGGATGGCTATCCAAAACTGTGCGGAGCCATGGATGGCGGAGCTCAAGCGTCACATGGATGTGCCGAAGGAGCGTGTTTTGGATAGCCATCCCCACCGGCCGATACTCCGAATCAAAGAAGACATAACATGGCCGAAGAAAACGACAACAGCCAGGAGAAAACGGAAGAGGCCACCCCCCGAAGGCTCGAAAAAGCCAAGGAGGATGGCCAGACCGCGCGCTCCAAGGAACTGGCCACCATGGCCGTCCTGCTGGCAGGCGCCGGCGGCCTGCTGATGTTCGGCGCCTCCATGGGCGCCGCCATGGAAAGCATCATGCGGGACAGCTTCGTCATAGAACGCTCCGCCATCTTCGACACCCGGCACATGAGCGTCCAGCTCATCGCGTCAACCAAAGAGGCAGCCCTGTCACTGGCACCCCTGCTGATACTGCTGCTGGTGGCTGCCATCGGCGGCTCCATCGGCATCGGCGGCCTGCTGATCAGTGGCAAAGCCATCGCTCCCAAACTCAACCGCATGGACCCCATCAAGGGCCTGAAACGCATGTTCTCCATGCGCTCGCTGATTGAACTGGTCAAGGCCATCCTAAAGGTGGGCCTGGTGATGGCCGTCGCCATCCTGATTCTCAACCTGCGCACCGAAGACCTGCTCAGCATCTCCGAAGAGCCAGCCCGATCCGCCATGGAGCACGTACTGTGGACCCTGGGCTGGAGCTTTTTCATCCTCGCCTGTGCCACCATCATCATCGCCGCCATCGACGTGCCGTTCCAGATCTACGATCACCAGAAAAAACTGCGCATGACCAAGCAGGAGGTGAAAGACGAGTACAAGGACACCGAGGGCAAGCCGGAAGTGAAAGGCAAGATCCGCCAGCTGCAGCGGGAAATGGCCCAGCGCCGGATGATGCAGGACGTGCCTGGTGCAGACGTGGTGATCACCAACCCGACTCATTATGCGGTGGCGTTGAAGTACGACCAGAAGAAAATGGCGGCGCCGATTGTGGTGGCCAAGGGCTCTGACGAAACGGCCTTCAAGATCATGGAGATTGCCCGTGAGAACAAGGTGGATATCCTTCGTGCGCCACCCCTGACCCGGGCGGTCTACCACAATACCGAGGTTGGCGGAGAGATTCCGGATGGCCTGTATATGGCGATTGCGCAGGTGCTGGCTTATGTATTCCAGCTCCGCCAGTTCCGCAAGGGACGCGGCCAGAAGCCCCATGTTCCGGATTTCCCGATTCCTTCGGATTTGCGGCGGGATATTTGAGTTTGGGGTTGCCTGCTTTTAGCCTGATGGTTGTGGGGGAGGTGGTTCGTCGGGTGGGCTTTCCAAAACACGCTCAAGCACATCCATGTGGCGCTTGAGCTCCGCCATCCATGGCTCCGCAC
>CAZFPG010000346.1:0-3989 GCA_964521055.1 uncultured Marinobacter sp. | reverse complement strand
CCCGGCGGTATGTACCTGAACCAGCGCAGCAACCCCAATGGCGTGGACCTGATGCGCAATGCGCCCATTGCCGCGCAGGAGAACAGTGCGTTTCTACTGGGTGGTCAGCGCCTGTCTCCCCGCCTTCCCTGGTATACCGGCGATCCGGAACAGGGTATGGAGCCCGAAAATCGTGCGCTGGAATCCGTGATCGACACACTGCTTCCGGGGCGCCCATTCAGTGTGTCCCTGGACTGCCACTCGGGTTTCGGTTGGCAGGACCAGATCTGGTTTCCCTATGCCTATCGCCGCCGGCCCATGCGACGGATTGCATCAGTGATGGCCCTGAAGTTGATCTGGGAGCAGGCGTGGCCGGAACACAACTATCGCTTCGAGCCCCAGTCGCGCCACTACCTGACTCATGGTGACCTGTGGGATTACTTCTACAAAAAGATAAACCGCAGTGGTGAAGGGGCATTCATTCCCCTGACTCTCGAGTTGGGTTCGTGGCGCTGGATAAAGAAGCGCCCAAGGCAGTTGCTGCGTCTGGACGGCTTTTTCAATCCGCTGGTTCCCCACCGGCATCGAAGGGTATTGAGAAGCCACCTGACGTTCATCGATTTCCTGCTCAGCGCCGCGGCCAATCATGAAAACTGGTTGCCGCGGGAGGAAGACGAGTCCATGCTTAGGGAAGCCGCCATTGCCCACTGGTACAGGGACCATCACTGACAATGCACTGGATTCTGTTGCGTGGACTTACCCGGGAGCAGTCACACTGGGGAGAGTTTCCACAACTGCTTGCAGATGCCTTTCCGGAACAGCAGTTTCACCTGGTGGATCTTCCCGGCACCGGTGTGCACTTCAATGACCCATGTCCGGAAAGCATCGCCGCGATTCGTGAGAAAGTCCGTCACGGTGTGGAGCACATCCCTGGTCCCTACAGCCTGCTGGGGCTTTCCATGGGCGGAATGGTTGCGCTGGACTGGGCCCAGCATGTACCCGAGGGCGAAATCCAGAATCTGGTACTGATCAACACCAGTGGTGGCTTCAGTCTGCCGTGGCGCAGGATGAGACCGGGGGCCTGGCCCCGTATCGCACGACTGTTGTCGCGGCGTGAATTATTCGACCGTGAGGCCGATATACTGCGCCTGACCTGTAACCGGCCGGTTAACCTGGAAACCACCAAGCGCTGGTACAGCATTCAGCGCCAGCGCCCGGTGAGTTTCAGCAATGCCTGGGCTCAAATGAAAGCCGCTGCGACTTTCAAACCGCAACCACACCGACCTCTGCCGGATGCATTATTGCTGGCAAGCAGGGGGGACCGCATTGTTCACTGGAAATGCAGCCAGGCGCTGGAACAGCGTTGGCAGTGGACATTGAAGGTGCATCCCTCTGCCGGCCACGACCTTCCCCTGGATGATCCGCAGTGGATTATCCGCCAACTGGAAAGCTGGTTACCCCGGTGATTGCGGTTGCTTGACGCAACTGTTCTTCCGCGTCAGTCTTCTATACGATTTATCACTGTCCACCCATGATGATGTATGGAGCCAATAACAATGAAGATTTTTGAGACCAAAACCGCGCCGAATCCACGTCGGGTACGAATGTTCATGTCTGAAAAAGGACTGCTGGACAAGGCGGAGTTCGTCGAGATCGACCTGCTGAAAGGCGAGAACCTGACGCCGGAATACGCCGCCAGAAACCCCATGAAGAAAGTGCCGGTGATGGAGCTGGATGACGGTACCTGCATCGCCGAGACCATGGCCATCTGCCGCTATTTCGAGGAAAGCTACCCGGATACCCCGAGCCTGCTGGGGGACACCCCTCTGGAAAAAGCGCTTGTGGAACAGTGGCTGCGCTGGATCGAGTTTTCATTCTTCATGCCCACCGGCATGTGCTTCCAGCATACCAGCGGCTACTTCAAGGACCGCATGAACCCGATCAGGGAGTGGGGTGAGGAGTGCCGTACCACGGTGGAAAAGTTTATGCACTTCCTCAACAAGCAGCTGGAAGGAAAGGAATACATCTGTTGTGATCGCTATACAGCGGCAGACATCAATGCCTTTACCACCGTCGCCTTCGGCCGGGTGGTGGACATTCGCATCAAGCCTGAACAGACTAACCTTCAGGCCTGGTACGATCGCATCAAGCAGCGCCCATCCGCCCAGGTGTGACCCGATGACACAACAGACACGCCTGACCTGCGCCCTGGATAAAATCGATGCCGCCAATCGGGCGGATCCCAATATCGAACTGGTCGCGGGGGAACCTTTGCCGAAGGAATACGCCTACAGTCTGCATATGACCCGTTGGCTGCATGAGCTTGAACCCCATCCGTCCGAGCGCATGCAGATCGCCTGCCGGGCCCAGCATATTGAACGCTGGACCATTCCCCGCAGCGACTTTCCGGAGGGCCGCAAGGCCTACTATGAATGGCGCCAGGCCTGTGGCCGGATGCACGGTCGCCGGGCGGCGGAGATCATGGCCGGGTGTGGTTACCCGGAAGATGAATGTGAGCGGGTGGAGACCATTCTGACCAAGCGGGAATTGCGTAAGGATGAGGATACCCAGTTGCTGGAGGACGTGGCCTGCTTGGTGTTCCTGGAGCGCTATTTTGCGGATTTCTATGAGCAGAAAGCGGACTACGACCGGGAAAAATGGCTGCGTATTGTTCGGCGTACCTGGGGCAAGATGTCTCCGCGGGGGCATGAGGCTGCCCTGAAGCTGGCCGAAGGCATGCCAGCGCATTTGCTGGAGTTGCTGCAGGAGGCGTTGGCTGGACCTGGTCAGTGACTCCGGCCTGTATCAGCTTCGGAGTCAGTTTGCTTTAAAAAACAGCTCTTGCAGTTTCTTGCCAGGCTCTTCGGCCCGCATGAAGGACTCGCCCACCAGGAAGCCGTAGATACCCCGGTCGGTCATGGTCTCCACATCGGCTCGGGTCATGATGCCGCTTTCGGTAATGGTCAGGCGGTCGGCAGAAATCCGTTCATGCAGATCGAAGGTGGTATCCAGCGATACGTCGAAGGTGTGCAGGTTGCGGTTGTTGATGCCCACCAGTGGTGTTTTCAACGTCAGCGCATCGTCCATCTCCTCGCCGTCATGGACTTCCACCAGTACATCCAGCCCGATTTCATGGGCGATGCCTTCCAGTTCCTGCATCTGATCTCTGGTGAGGCAGGCGGCGATCAGCAGGATGCAGTCGGCGCCAATGGCACGGCTTTCGTAGACCTGATACGGCGCTACCATAAAGTCCTTGCGGATCACCGGCAGGATGCAGGCGGCCCGGGCGGCTTTCAGGTAGTCTTCGTGTCCCTGGAAGAAGTCTTTGTCAGTGAGCACTGACAGGCGGGCCGCGCCGCCTTTTTCGTAGCTTTCGGCAATGGCTTCCGGCACAAACGGATCGCGGAGGATGCCTTTGCTGGGGGAAGCTTTCTTGATCTCAGCAATGACCGCTGGCGTCCGTTGTTCAATACGACGGCGTAGGGCGTCCGCAAAACCCCGTGCTGGTGGCTGGTCGCCAGCCATGGCTTTCAGGTCGCCAATAGAAACCGTGCGCTTGCGCCCATCAATCTCCTCCCATTTCCGATCGACAATTGTCCTCAGAATGGTGGGAGTCTTATCCAGATGTCTTTCAGTCATATCAGGCCCGTAAAAAGTATGCGAGAGCCGGTGGGGAGGCCCTTCCAAAACTGTCGTCAGCCATGGATGGCTGACGTCAAGCCCTACATGGACGTACTTGTGGGCGTGTTTTGGAAGGGCCTCCCCACCGGCTCGTCCGGCTGCAATGTTAGCAGGCCGGTATTAGAAACACTGCGAAAAATCAGCAAGCTCCGACATCTTTCCCGCTGCCAGACCGGAACCCATGGCGTCCAGTGCCATCTCCACGCCTTCCCGAGGAGTGCTGGCCAATCCGGCAACGTAGATTGCCGCGCCAGCATTCAGGGCAATCAGATCCCGGGCTTTTTCGGCCATTTCATCGTGGCCACGGCCGAAGGCGGCGCGGATCAGTT
>CAZFPG010000345.1:0-3992 GCA_964521055.1 uncultured Marinobacter sp. | reverse complement strand
TGGAGGCTGCGCTGGCGGTACTGGCGGGGTGAATCGCCGGAGTCGCTGGCGGCAGCCTATCGGGCGGATGTACGACATGCGAAGAGTTGATCCGGATTCGGTTCTGGTCATGCAGTTTGCCAAATGGCCGGAGGCGGGCCGGGTTAAAACCCGCCTGATGCCGGAGCTTGGCGCCGAGGGTGCAATGAACGCCCACGTGCGGCTCAGTCTTGCGGTGCTTGAGAATCTGGTTGCCAGCGGCCATGACGTGCGGTTTCTGTGGGACAGGCCGTTGGACGATGCGCCCGAAGCCGCTTCTCCCATTCTGGGGCAGCTCGAAGCGCTTGGGGTAGGGCAGTCCTGGCAGCAGGGAGACGTCCTCGGCGAGCGCATGATGCGGGCGCTGGAATCCGGTTTGCAAACGGTCGGCAAGGCAGTGATCGTGGGTAGCGACTGCCCGTCGGTGGATGCGGAGTATGTGCGCCTTGCGGTTGCCGCGTTGGACGAGGTAGATGTGGTGCTAGGGCCGTCGGACGATGGCGGCTACGTGTTGATAGGTGCCCGTGTTCTTGCCGCGGACATGCTGGACGGTGTGGCCTGGGGTACGGAAAACGCGCTTGAGCAAACCTGCGACCGGCTCACCCGGGCGGGCTTGACGTTCGCACTGCTTCCGGAAAAATGGGATGTGGATGAGCCCGAAGACTGGCGCCGGTTTCTTGGCCAGTCTTCAGGCTGAGGTACCTCAGGCTCCAGGTACGCTGGGGCGCTGCACCAGTTGCTTGATAACGTCGGTGTTGTCCGGAGCATCGTCGCCGGTGAACACCCGCAGGGCTTTTTTCCGCTCGATTACCTGGTCTTCCAGGGTATTGATCAGGGTTTCATGGCTGACCCCGTTAATGGCCTCCGCCAGCTTTTCCCGTGAGTCAAAGCCTGTATCGCCCCGGTCGATCTCGCGCCAGTAGCGCTCGGATATTTCCCCCAGACGCCGGTCCTGTTCCATCAGTTTACTGATGACAGCCTGTTTCTCGCGTTTCAGGTCCTGTTCAGACATGTCCGTCAGGGTTTCCCTGAACGTCTGCGAGAACTCCCGCACGGCCTGGTCGATTTCTTCACTGCTGGCCTCCGGAGACTGCACTACGAAGCCCAGTGCCGGGGTTTCCAGCATTTCGAAAGGCGTAGCGTATACGATGTAGCCCAGTTGGCGGTTGGTGCGCAGTTCCTCGTAGAAGGGGCTGCTGATGATCTGGCCCAGCAGGCGGAAGGCGGCCCGTTCCTCGAAACTGGTGTTGTCGCCCTGGACATACAGCGTGTAGCCGGTGTCCGGGTGGTCCACTTCCAGCGGCAAGGTTGTCTCTCCCTCCGGCAGAGCCCGTACCCTGCTGCGTTCAACCTCTGTCAGTTCGCTGTCATCCAGCACCATGGCATGAATCCGGTTGGTGAGGTTGAGGGCGGAGGCCTGGGTCATGTTGCCGTGGGCCAGCAAGACCGGGTCGACCTGGGCCAGGAAGGCATTCGCAAAGGATCTGAGCTCATCCAGGGTAACTTCCCGGGCAGCCCTCAGCTTTTCTTCCGTACTCCAGGCACCTTCGATCAGAAGGCTCTGGAGAAATTCGGAGGTCTGTTGGACCGGGCGTTCCTTGGCCTTGTTCTGGAGCCTGTCGATCATGTTCTGCCGGGCAATGTTGAAACGCTGCTCGGTCAGCTCCGGCTTGGCCACCTGGGTCAGCAGGCGGGCCATCAGGGTGTGCAGTTTGTCGCTATAGCCGCCAACACGGATGGTAATGCCGCGAAGATGGGGATAGATGCTGTAATCCAGCCCCGCCAACTGGGCGGGATAGGCCCAGGCGTTCACATTGGTGTTGATGGCGTCCACCAGTATTGTAGACAGCACATTACTGCGGGCCGATGCCCGGGTGGCCGGTGTGCGCAGGCTCAGGTAGGCGTTGGCCTTGGGTGTCTCAAAGCGGGTGTCCCTGGCGTACCACACGTCCATGCCGCTGACGGTTCCCATGGAGACGGGTTTGTCCATGGTCGGGCCGGAAATCATTCCCAGTTCCTCAGGGATGAACGGGTTTTCAAGGGGCAGGGCCAGGCGGGTGGCCAGGGCGTTCTCTTCCACATTCTCGAGTGCCCCGGTAGCAAGGGGCTTGATCTCGAAAGCCGCTTCGTACCATTGGGTCAGGCTGGGTGTTTCAATGTCCGGTTGAGGTTCCAGCACTGAAACGAGGACGTTATCCGGCGTCAGATGTTCCAGGATGGCCTGGTACTGATCGGGCGCGTAGCCCTCCATCATCCAGGGTGCTCGTAGCACATCCTCAGGCGCCACGTGCCGCATCTGACGGGAGAGGTGCATGACTTCCTGAACCGGCCGGTTCTTCTCCCGGAAGCGGAAGTCGATCTGCGACAGCTGTTTCATCTCCTCAAAACGCTGCCGGGCGATGCCCTCGTTTCTCACCTTGTCGATGTAGGCGAAGGTGAGCTCGAGGATGGTTTCCTGTTCTTCCAGGCCCTCCGGCGTCAGCGACATGTTCAGTTCCAGCGTGGCCTCCTCGCCCGTATCCATGCCATTGCCCGCGGAGAGACTTTCCACAAGGCCTTCCTGTTTCAGTACGTCGAACAGGCTGCCCGGTCCTTCATGGCCCAGAAGGCTGGCCACGTAGTTGGCGGGTTTGTCGCGGTAGTTTGCCTGTTGCGAGGGAATCGGGAAGGTCAGCGTCAGGTTGCGGATGTCCTTGAGGGCCTCCACTCTCAGTGTTGCTGGCAGTCTGTCCGGTTCAAACAGGGGTTCGTCGTGGACCTTCGCCGTCAGGTTACGGTTTTCAATGCGGTCAAACCGGCCGCGTACCATGGCTTCCAGGTCATCAAGGGACTGCGGGCCGTAGACCGCCAGGGTCATCAGGTTGGATGAGTAGTGCTGCTCCCAGAATTCGATCAGGTCCGGGCGCAGGGGGCGTTCTTCAGTATTTTCCAGGGTGGTGAGATTACCCACGGCGAACTGGTGGAAGGCGTGTTCAGGATTGCTGATCGCCTTTTTTACCGAATAGAAGCGGCGGCCGTCTTCCTTCTGCTTGGAACTGAATTCGGAGTGAACGGCTCGGCGTTCACGATCAACCAGTTCTGGTGTGAACAGCGGGGCGGAGAACTGTTCCGCGAAGCGATCAAGGGCATCCTCCAGGTGTTCGGCCTGCACATCGAAAAAATAGTTGGTGTCCTGGAACGCGGTAAAGGCGTTATGGCTGCCGCCGTGGCTCTTGATGAACTGTTGGTATTCGCCTGGGTCGGGGTACTTTTCTGTGCCGAGGAACAGCATGTGCTCCAGGAAGTGTGACAGGCCTTCCCGGTCGGCAGGGTCGTCCCCGCTGCCAACGGCCACGTTCATGGAGGCAGCCGCCTTGTCGGATTCCGGTGCTGAAATCAGCAGCACCCTGAGCTGGTTATCCAGTTGAACATAGCGGTATTCGTTGTCGTCGTTCGGGCTTTTGACGGGGGAGATATCCGACAATGCCGTTGAACTGACGACAAGAAGGAATATCAGGAGAAAGCCTTCCTTAAGGCGGAGGAAACCGTTGGCAAATCCATGGATGCCTGGACGCATAATGCCTCTCTTTCCGATCAATGGGTCAGTGAATCAGTACGTTGCGGGTAGCTTCCGGCTGTTGGTCCAGTGTCTTTTTCGCCAGACTGGCGGCGGCGTCTGCATCAAGCTGGCCCGAAGCGATACGTTCAAGAACGGTACCCATCACCGCCACTGACTGGCGATAGTCCGCAAACTCGGCCTGGAAGGCGTGGTCGATGGCCTGGTATACGGCTTCGATCTTCTGTTCTCTGGTGCCGGCGTCGGCGGCCGTGTCGTTAATGGCCTTGAGGCAGGCGCGGGCGATGGCAATATAGCGTTCAGCGTTGGGATCGTTTTCGTGCATATCTGGATTCCAAAAACCGGGATGTTAGGACAGAAGCTGTCATTAATGGTTCCGATTATGTCACCGGTCCTGACAGGTTTCATTTCTTCTCTG
>CAZFPG010000344.1:0-4002 GCA_964521055.1 uncultured Marinobacter sp. | reverse complement strand
ACCAGGGCACCGACCAGGGCCAGAACCACCAGGGTCCACAGGGCTTTCCTGAGGCGACCGCTGCCATTGCCAGCAACGGAAACCGGTTCCCTGCGAAGGTTTGTGTAAGGCGAGCTGGTGACCAGAGGGTCGTTGTCGGATACCGGGCCGGTATCGTAATCGAATGACGATGAACGGGGCTGGTCAACCCTGAGGCCATCCGGCTCATCGGTGGGTTCCAGACTCAGGTCTTTCTCGCGCTCAGGTGGTGGCGTTTGGGTGGACGGTGCTGGTGGTTCTTCGTCCGTGTGTTCGTCGGGGACAGCAGGCGTCTCGGGTTCAGGGGCGCGCGAGGGCTTTTCAGGTGCCTGCGGGGCCGGCTCCGGTTTGCGCGGGGTTTCGTCTTCGGAGAGCATTGCCTCGGCCCAGCTTTCGTCTATCTTCTCCTGGTCCTCGTCGTCCTCGGTATCGAATTTGCCACTGCCCCCTTCTTCGACCGTGCGGAAGCTGTCACTCAGCTCATCATCAGAAAAAGTCAGCCGCGTGCCCGCATAGGGACCTTCAGCAGCATCTTCTTCCGGATTGTCGGCAAAAATCAGGTCGTCGTCCGCGGTAAAATTCTGCTCTGCCGGTTTGTCCTGTTTTTCCGCTGGCGGCGAGGCTGTCTCGCTTTTGTCACTGGAAGCACTGCTCCTGACCTGATGCTCAACCGCATTGAACACCGCCATGCAGTTGCCACAACGCACTTTTCCGCCGGCTACGCTAAGTTGGGCGTCGGTTACCCGAAAGCGGGTTTCACACTTCGGGCATCGTGTCTGCAGGCTGCTCTGGGTCATGCTTCATTCCTGTAAGCGACATCGCTACGAGTCACGGAGTTTAGTAGGTTCAGCCGCTTCCGTCATCTGTCGTTGCGCCGTCCTGTGAGCCGTATCCACTCTTCACGTTGTTCCGGTTCATCCATGACAAACCAGGGCTCGTAGGCATCCATCACCTCCCGGGCCTGGTTGGAGAGTATGCCGGACAACACAATCTCGCCACCTGGTTTGACCTTTGCAGCCAGCCGGGGCGCCAGACCGATCAGGGGCTGGGCCAGAATATTCGCCAGCATGATGTCTGCGATGGTATCTGGTTCATCGGCAGGCAGGAACAGGTCCAAACGGTCTTCCGCAACCTTGTTGCGGCGGGCATTCTCGCGGCTCGCTTCCAGCGCCTGGGAGTCGGTGTCAACGCCAATGACGTGATCGGCCCCCAGGAGCAGGGCGGCAAGGCCGAGAATGCCGGAGCCACACCCATAATCAATCACCTGGCATGATGACACATCGTGACCATCAAGCCATTCCAGGCAAAGGGCAGTAGTGGGATGGGTTCCGGTGCCAAAGGCCAGCCCGGGATCCAGCAGCAGATTGGCTACATTCGGGTCCGGTGCGTCGTGCCAACTGGGTACGATCCAGAGCCTGTCGCCAAAGCGAAGCGGCTTGAAATCGTCCATCCACTCCCGTTCCCAGTCCTTGTCTTCCACCAGGGCAACGTTGATGTCTGGCAGTGACTGCTGTGTCTGCTGGTGCCAGGCATCCTTGACGGCAGCGCACAGCTCTTCAATGTTCCGTTCCGAGCCGAACAGCCCGGTCACGCTGGTCTGGTGCCAGAGTGGTGTTGTGCCCGGGTCGGGCTCGTACAGTGGCTGATCGGCGGCATCTTCCATGGAGACGGCTTCTGCGCCCATCTCCATAAGCAGATCCTCGAGCTGGTCCGCATTGTCGGGATCAGCCGGGATCTGAAGTTGTATCCAGGGCATGTTGGTGTCCTGTCAGGTAGACGAATCGACTGTACGGGTCAGTCCCGTATCAGCTTTTCCAGATAATGGATGGTGAAGTCTACCTGTTTGAAGCCGCCATCGCGCACCAGTTTGCGGTGCAGTGCCTGATTGGTCTTGATGCCCTCAACAACCAGTTCGTCCAGCGCGTTCTTCATGCGGCGACGGGCGATTTCGCGATCGTCGCCCCAGGTGATCAGTTTGGCCACCATGGAATCGTAGAACGGCGGCACCGTGTAGCCGCTGTACAGGTGCGAGTCCACACGAATGCCGTTACCGCCGGGTGCATGGAAGTGCTTGACCTTGCCGGGGCTGGGCACGAAGGTTTGCGGGTCTTCGGCATTGATGCGGCACTCCAGCGCGTGACCGGAAATCTTGATCTGGTCCTGGGTGTACTGCAGGGGCAGGCCGCTGGCGATGCGCAACTGCTCGCGAACGATGTCCACCCCGGTCACCATCTCTGACACCGGATGCTCCACCTGTACCCGTGTGTTCATCTCGATGAAGTAGAAGGCGCCGTCCTGGTACAGGAACTCGAAAGTGCCCGCGCCCACGTAGCCGATTTTCTTACAGGCATCGACACAGGCTTTCAGGGTGACTTCCCGGGCTTCCGGGTCAATGTTCGGGGCCGGTGCCTCTTCCAGCACTTTCTGGTGCCGGCGCTGCATGGAGCAGTCCCGGTCGCCCAGGTGAATCACGTTGCCATGGGTATCGGCCAGTACCTGGACTTCCACGTGGCGGGGCCGTTCCAGGTATTTCTCGAGGTACACGGTGGCATCACCGAAGGTGTTCTTGGCTTCGCTCTGGGTGATCTGCACACTTTTCAGCAGGGCCGCTTCGGAATGGACCACCTGCATGCCGCGACCGCCACCACCGGATGCCGCCTTGATGATCACGGGGTAGCCGATTCTCCTGGCCACTTCCAGGGTGCGTTCGTCATCGTCTGTCAGTGGGCCATCGGAACCGGGAACGGTTGGAACACCGGCTTCGATCATGGAGTTGATGGCCGAGACCTTGTTGCCCATCAGGCGGATGGTTTCAGCCCTGGGCCCGATAAAGCGAAAGCCGCTCTTTTCCACCTGCTCGGCAAAATCCGCGTTTTCGGCGAGAAAGCCGTACCCGGGGTGAATACCGACAGAGTCCGTGACTTCCGCTGCGCTGATGATCGTGGGGATGTTCAGGTAGCTCTCGGCGGCGCTATTGGGACCGATACAGACAGACTCATCCGCCAGGCGCACGTGCATCAGGTCGCGGTCGACCTGGGAGTGGACAGCCACGGTCTTGATCCCCAGTTCCTTGCAGGCCCGCAGGATGCGTAAGGCGATTTCGCCGCGATTTGCGATCAGAACTTTCTCTAACATAGCCATGAGGGTATCACCGGGTTCAGGAAATGATGATCAGAGGCTGGTCAAACTCGACCGGCTGCCCGTTCTCAACCAGGATTTCGGCGATGGTACCACTCTTGTCCGCCTCGATCTGGTTCATCATCTTCATGGCTTCCACGATGCACACAACATCACCGGCTTTCACCGACTGACCCACTTCCACGAATGCTTTGGCGGTGGGTGAGGGCGAGCGATAGAACGTGCCGACCATCGGCGACTTCACGGCATGGCCGGAAGGCTCCGCTGGTTTGGCGGGCTCGTCGCTGGCAGGTGCAGACGGCTGCGATGCCGGTGCAGGCTGGGGAGCCTGGGGGTATTGAGCCATGTACTGGGGTGCGGCCAGTTGCTCGCGACGGCGGGAGATACGCACCGAATCATCACCCTCGTGAATCTCCAGCTCCTCGACGTCGGATTCCTCCAGCAGCTCGATAAGTTTCTTGATCTTGCGAATGTCCATAGTCAGTCCGATCCCGTTTAATCAGTTCTATCGATGAATTCGTTGCAGGGCGGCTTCGAGTGCAAGGTCGTACCCCAGGCTGCCCAGCCCGCAGATAACGCCTTCGGCGATATCAGAAAAATAGGAGTGATGGCGGAAAGCTTCCCGCGCATGCACATTGGAAAGATGTACTTCAATAAACGGAATGCCCGATGCCAGCATGGCATCCCGCAGTGCAACACTGGTGTGGGTGAATGCCGCCGGGTTGATAATGATGAAGTCCACCCCTTCCGATCTGGCTTCATGTATCCGCTCAATCAGTTCATATTCCGCGTTTGACTGTAAATGTAGCAGGTGATGGCCGACTTCGGCGGCTTTCCGGTGCAATC
>CAZFPG010000343.1:0-4006 GCA_964521055.1 uncultured Marinobacter sp. | reverse complement strand
AACGGGCTCTAGTATTCCGGGCTTCCCGCCTCAATCATTACCGATTCCGACCTTAACCCTCAGGAGAGAACACCATGGCATCCCGGGACCAGTTCCAGCGGTTTATTTTTGAAGACAGCCAGGTCCGGGGAGCCTGGGTGAAGCTTAACGACAGCTACAGCGAAATCGGCAATCAGGCTCCCTATCCTGCCTCTGTGAGGCGCATGCTGGGGGAATCCCTGGCAGCAAGTGTGCTGATGAGCAGTGCCCTGAAATTTGAAGGCACGCTGTCGCTGCAAGCCCAGGGCAAAGGCCCGCTGCGAACGCTGATGGCTGAGTGCAGCCATGACCGGTTCATTCGTGGCCTGGCCCGATACGACGAACAGGCCGTCACCGAGGAATCCCTGGATGCACTGCTGGGCGAAGGCCGCATGGCCATCACAATCTCCCCGGACAAAGGCCAGCGCTATCAGGGCGTCGTGCCCAGGGAGGAGGAAACCCTGTCCGGCTGCCTGGAAGAATACTTCGAGCGTTCCGAACAGATCCCTACCAGTTTCTTCCTGTTCGCCGATGAAAACTGCAGCGCCGGCCTGATGCTACAAAAGCTGCCTGGCGATACCGAGCAGGATTCCGACCTGTGGGACCGGCTCAACCACCTGGCCAGCACTGTGGAAGCCGAAGAACTGCTGAGCCTGGACAGTGAAACCATGCTCCACCGCCTGTTCCACGAAGAAACCGTGCGTCTGTTTGACGCCGAACCCGTTGCCTTCCGCTGCAGCTGTTCACAGGAGCGAACCCTTGGTGCGCTGGAGGCCATCGGCAAGGAAGAGTGCTACAGTATCCTGGAAGAACAGGGGTCCATCGAAATGGATTGCCAGTTCTGTCACGCACACTATCGTTTCGATAGAAATGATATTGATCACCTTTTCACCGGCCATACGTTACACTGAACACCCGGCTGAAGGGCCTGGAAGCCAGTCATGGCAAGGCTTCCGGGGCAGTCGTTTTTTACCGGCGTCTCTGGCATAATAGCGCGCCTGAATTGACCCGATTGCTCAGATTTCCGTCAATTTTCAGGGGGGACGGCCTGGGCAATTACGATCACATCCCGAGGGCGAGGTCGAAGTGAGTAACACTTATAATGATCTGTGTGCAGCACGACTGGTCGAGCTGGCACTGGAAAGACGTGAAGGCCAACTGGCAGCAAACGGTTCACTGGTGGTAAAAACCGGCGAGCGCACCGGCCGGTCCCCGATGGACCGCTACATCGTGGAGGAGCCAAGCACCTCTGACGACATCCACTGGGGCCCCATCAACCGTCCGTTCGATGCGGAAAAATTTGATGCCCTGTGGGATCGCGTTGAAGCCTATATCGCCGAGAAAGACAGCTTCGTAAGCCACGTACACGTCGGCTCTGACCCGGAACACTACCTGCCGGTACGCATGACCACCGAAACCGCCTGGCAGAACCTGTTCGGCCAGAACCTGTTCATTCGCCCGGATACCTTTAACCCGGCTGACAAGCAGGAATGGCAGATCCTCAACGTTGCCAACTTCGAGTGCGTGCCCGAGCGTGACGGCACCAACAGCAACGGCTGCGTCATCATCAACTTTGCCAAGCGCAAAGTGCTGCTGGCTGGCATGCACTACGCTGGCGAAATGAAAAAGGCCATGTTCGCGGTGCAGAACTTCCTGCTGCCGGAGAAAGACGTACTGCCCATGCACTGCTCTGCCAACGTGGGCGAAGACGGCGAAACCTGCCTGTTCTTTGGTCTCTCCGGCACCGGAAAAACCACGCTCTCCGCCGATCCCGAGCGTTTCCTGATCGGTGACGACGAGCACGGCTGGGGTCCCGGTACCGTTTTCAACATTGAAGGCGGCTGCTACGCCAAGTGCATCGACCTGAGCCGGAAGAACGAACCCATTATCTGGGACGCGATCCGCTTTGGTGCCCTCGTTGAAAACGTCACCATCGACCCGGACACCCGGGAGCCGGACTACACCGACGTCTCCCTCACCGAAAACTCCCGCTGCGCCTACCCGCTGGAGCACGTGGAGAAGCGGGTGATCGAGAACCGCGCCAGCGAGCCGTCACACATCGTCTTCCTGACCTGCGACATGACCGGCGTACTGCCACCCGTGTCCATCCTCAGCAAGGAAGCCGCGGCATACCACTTTCTCAGTGGCTACACCGCGCTGGTGGGCTCCACTGAAATGGGCTCCTCCTCCAAACTGAAAGCCACCTTCTCCACCTGCTTCGGCGCCCCCTTCTTCCCGCGCCCGGCCGGCGTATACGCCGAGCTGCTGATGAAGCGCATGGACGAGTTCGGCAGCAAGGTCTTCCTGGTGAACACCGGCTGGACTGGCGGTCCCTATGGTGTTGGTGAACGCTTCAGCATTCCCACCACCCGTGGCATCATTGCCGCCATCCAGAACGGCGACCTGGACGACGCTGAAACCGAGCACCTGCCTACCCTGAACCTGGAGGTTCCGGTGGACGTACCCGGCGTCGACAACAACCTGCTGAACCCGCGCAACACCTGGGCCAGCAAGGAAGACTACGACGCCAAGGCCGCCGAACTGATTGGCCAGTTTGTTGAAAACTTCAGGAAATTTGACGTTTCCGACGCCATTGTGGAGGCCGGGCCGAAAACATAAGCTCGCCTTCATTGAAAAAAGCGCCCTGCTCTTTGAGTACGGCGCTTTTTTTGTGCCTTTCTCACGTGAATATACTTCGCAAACACTGGAAAAATGATCTTAGCGACCATGATTTCTGGAGGTTTCTATGATTCTGTTGTTTTGCTTTTTAAATCATTACCTTGGGGATTAGGTCTTGGATGGGAATAGTAGTCGCTATGATCGTTTTTGCCCTGGGTGGTGGTTAGGGAAATAATCGGAACTTATTGACCTGACGGGATTTTCTGCCTAGCTTTTGAGGATATCCGAATTGAGATATGAGTCGCTGGGGAAGTGGTCGTTCAGACTCATATACAAATATTATGTGGTCACTGAATGAGCATTGAGATTGTTCTGGCAATATCAGCTTCCCTCTTGGCCATTCCTGTGCTGATCACCCGCTGGCTCTGGTTTTGGGTATTTTCACTGGTATTGGGGCTCCCGATGGTTGCAGTTTGGGCGGTGTATTTTTACCAAACGTCGCAGCCTGAATACTCTGGTTCTCCACAGGATTCTTCGGTGTTATGGTTTAATTTCGGTGTCCGGGCAAGTCAGTACAGTTCGGCCCCCTTTTATCCTCTCCTCTTTATTCTAAAGACCACGCATTAGCGACATCAGCGCTGTTCCAAACAGTTGATCCGGGACAGCGTCCGGGTCGATCAGCGCTTCAATCGCAAGACCGTTGGCCAGGGCGGCTACGATTACAGCTACGGAGTGCGAATCTAGGGAACCCTGATACCCCGACTTTTCAATGAGCTTTGTGAGGGCATCGCGCATTTTCTTTGCGCGGGAGGCAAATTCGGCGTGGAAGCGATCGTCCCGGGCCGCATGGGCCGTGAATTCCAGGAACAGGAGCCGCCACTCAGGGGTTTGTCGCAGTGTGCGGACGAAATCGACAGACGCGGCTTCGATCTCAGCGGGCGTTCGATCACTGCCCTCCGGACCTTTCTGGATAATCCCCTCCAGCTCACTGATTCTTTCGTCGATTCTTTCTTCTAGTAGCGCTAGAAAGAGAGCCGCCTTGTTCTCAAAGTTGTAGTAAAGCGCGCCCTTCGACAGGCCGGACTCCTCCACTACCTCGCCAAGATTGGCACCATGATAGCCGCGTCTACCGAAAACGCGCCGCGCCGCCTTGAGCAGCTCCTCACGGGTTCGCTCACGTTTCTCGTCGCGATTCAAACGCCGCTTTCCTTTCTCCTTCTGCTTGTCGCCCTTGGCCACGAAGACTCCTCCATCTCAGGTTGCAACCCCGTAATCGGACACCTATATTTTAGACTCATTAGTCTAAAAAGACCCGCAGGTCTTTTTTTAACTTAACTATATCGGAGACAGCCATGTCAGTCCAAGCATC
>CAZFPG010000342.1:0-4012 GCA_964521055.1 uncultured Marinobacter sp. | reverse complement strand
GGCTGGCTCGCTTTTCGAGATCATTGTCTGCACCACCGTTGCGCACAACGATAGCGCGCAGACGGAGATTATTACCGCCACCGGCCTTTTCAATCAGGATACGGGCAAGAAGTCGACCGATACGGCCAAAACCGTAGAGGACAACGTCCTTGGTGTCGTTTTCAGCGTCTTCTTCCGACTGTGTCTGGTACTGGCCGACAATCGGGCCGATTTCGCGCTTCAGGAAGTCCTCCAGGGAACCGCCCTCGTCCTTGAACTTCACAGCCAGCTTGCCGATATCAACGTGGCCACGGCCCAGTTCCATTTTGTCCATCGCCTGCAGGATTGGCAGGGTGTTGTGGACGGACAGCTCACTGTCTTCAACCTGGCGCACAAAGCGGTGCGCGCGAATGATGTCGATGACCGACTGGTTGATAACGGACCGGCCATACACGGACGTAACCACATTGTTTTTACGGTAGAGGCGACCGATCAACGGAATCATGGCTTCCGCAGTGGATTCTCTTTCCGTCCAGTTAGACAGGTGCTGGTTGATCTGTTCGTGACTCACGCTTGAACCTCTGCAGTTGGAACCTGGAAAATTGGGCGCACATTATCCAATGTTCTGCCTCAGACAGCAAATACACACCACCGTTCCGCTCGTACCCATCTTCCACCGGTATCATGACAGCGTTACCTGAGGCCGGTAGAATACGCGCCTCGCCGTTTCCCGGCCCGTCGTCACTTTCAGGAGAACCAGAACGATCATGAGCCAAGGTGCCTCCCAATCCGACAGAAACACCGCGCTGGTGGCGCCATCCGTTCCGCATAAGGCAGCGGATCACCGAACCTGGGGCCAGTTACATGGCAGCAGCGATGCCCTGGCCATTTGCGAGAGCGCACGGGCTCACACCGGACTGACACTGGTCATTACCCGCAGCACCGATGAAGCCATCCGCCTGGAACAGGCCATGCGTTTCTACCTCGGACTGCCTGCCGACGAAGACCAGGCCGCGGTCACACCTGACGGGCTTGAGGTACTGTCCCTGCCGGACTGGGAAACCCTGCCTTACGACCTCTTCTCACCGCACCAGGATATTACCTCACGCCGCATCCGGGCCCTGCACCGGCTACCCACAACCAGCCATGGCGTGCTGGTTGTGCCCGCCCGCACATTGATGCACCGGTTACCGCCGGTCAGTTACCTGCAGGGCAACACTCTGCTGCTGGAGGTGGGCCAGTCGCTGGATATCGACAGCTGGCGCATGCAGCTGGAAGCGGCCGGTTACCGGCACGCGGAGAACGTCTACGAGCACGGGGAGTACGCGGTACGCGGGGCCATTCTGGATATTTTCCCCATGGGCGCCACCCGGCCCTACCGGATTGACCTTTTCGACAATGAAATAGAAACACTGCGCACCTTTGACCCGGAAACCCAGCGCTCCATCGACCGGATCGAGAAAATAGAACTGCTGCCGGCCAATGAGTTCCCCTGGCACAAGGAAGCCCGTTCCGGATTCCGCAACCGCTGGTTCGAGCAGTTTCCCCATGCCGACAAGGACTCACCGATTTACCAGGATGTGACCCACGGCATCACGCCCCCGGGGATCGAATACTACCTGCCGCTGTTTTTCGAGCAGACCGCAACCCTGTTTGACTACCTACCCGGGGGAACCCTGGTGTTTACCGCATCCGGCCTCCATGAAGCGGCAGAACACTTTGACGCCGACACCCGCGCCCGGTACGAAGAACGCCGCCACGACCGGATGCGGCCGATCCTGCCACCAGCAAAGCTGTTCCTGCAGCAGGATGAACTGTTTGGCCAGCTCAAACACTTCCCGAGGGTAACGCTCACTACGGACACCACCGACGCCGCAGGCGGCAGCAATTGTCTCACCGAAACACTGCCCGATGTTTCAATGGACGGCCGCGCCGCCGACCCGGCCGCACGCCTGAAGCGGTTCATCCATGACTTCCATGGCCGCATACTGATCTGCGCGGAATCCTCCGGCCGCCGCGAAGCCCTCATCGAGAACCTGGCCGACCACGGACTCAGGGTAACGGCCCTGGACAGCTGGCAGGCGTTCATAGCCGACACTGACTGTACCCTGGGTATTACGGTGGCCCCCATGGAGTACGGGCTGGTTCTGCCGGAGCAGCACATTGCGCTGGTCACGGAAACCGCACTGTTTGGTGAACGGGTCCTGCAGCGGCGGCGCCGTGAAAAGCCCACCGAAGCGGACGATTCCGGGTACCGCGATCTCTCCGAGCTTCGCATCGGGGCGCCTGTGGTGCATATCGACCACGGCGTTGGCCGCTATCAAGGTCTGGAAACCATCACCGTGGAAGGGGAAGCCAGCGAATTCCTGATGCTGGAATACGCTGGCGGCTCGAAACTCTACGTGCCGGTATCCAGCCTGCACCTGATTTCCCGGTACACCGGCTCGGACACCGACCATGCCCCCTTGCACAAGCTGGGCACGGATCGCTGGAGTAACGCCAAACAGAAAGCACTGGAGAAAATCCGCGACACCGCCGCCGAGCTGCTGGACGTCTATGCCCGCCGGGAAGCCCGCAAGGGTTTCTCCTTTGAAGACCCCAAGGAGGCTTACCGGGCCTTTGCTGCCGGTTTCCCGTTCGAGGAAACGCCGGATCAGCAGGCGGCCATCGAAGCTGTTTTCGAAGACATGATCAGCGAAAAACCCATGGACCGCCTGGTGTGCGGTGATGTGGGCTTCGGCAAGACCGAGGTGGCCATGCGCGCGGCCTTTATGGCCACCTATTCCGGCAAGCAGGTGGCAGTGCTGGTGCCCACCACCCTGCTGGCGCAGCAACATTACGAATCTTTCCGGGACCGCTTTTCCGATACCGCTGTCAATGTAGAGCTGCTTAGCCGCTTCCGCAGCGGAGGCCAGACCACCAAGGCCCTGGCGGCTATCGAAGCCGGAAAGGCGGACATCGTGATCGGCACTCATAAACTGCTGCAGGGTGACATCAAATTCAAGAACCTGGGGCTGGTGATCATCGACGAAGAGCACCGGTTTGGCGTGCAACAGAAAGAACGTCTGAAAGCGCTGCGGGCCGAGGTCGACATGCTTAACCTGACGGCCACACCCATTCCCCGAACCCTCAACATGGCCATGGGCCATCTGCGGGACCTGTCGATCATTGCCACCCCGCCAGCACGCCGCCTGTCGGTAAAAACCTTTGTGCGTCAGCGGGATGAAGCCATGGTCAAGGAAGCCATCCTGCGGGAAGTACTTCGTGGCGGCCAGGTGTATTTCCTGCACAATGACGTAGCCACCATAGAGAAAACGGCGGAAGATCTGCGCCGGCTGATTCCCGAGGCCCGCGTGGGCGTGGCCCACGGCCAGATGCGTGAGCGGGAGCTGGAACAGATCATGTCGGATTTCTACCACAAGCGGTTCAACGTTCTGGTGTGCACCACTATCATCGAAACCGGTATCGATATTCCCAGCGCCAACACCATTATTATCGAGCGTGCAGACAAGTTTGGCCTTGCCCAGCTACACCAGTTGCGGGGCCGGGTCGGCCGCTCCCACCACCAGGCCTACGCTTACCTGCTGACGCCACCGCCACGGTCCATCACAGCGGATGCGAAAAAACGCCTGGAAGCCATCTCCGAAGCTCAGGACCTCGGTGCCGGATTCATGCTGGCCACCCACGACCTGGAGATCCGCGGCGCTGGCGAACTGCTGGGCGAAGAACAGAGTGGCCAGATAGAAAGCATCGGCTTTACCCTGTACATGCAGCTACTGGATGAAGCCGTGCAGGCCATTCGCGAAGGCAGAACCCCGAACGCTGAACTCCCCCTGAGCCATGGCACCGAAATGAATCTGAGGATTCCCGCGCTGATTCCCGACGATTACCTGCCCGACGTCCACAACCGACTGATGCTGTACAAACGGATTGCCAGCGTCAGCGACCGGGAGGGATTAAAAGAACTTCAGGTTGAGATGATCGATCGCTTCGGATTATTACCGGAGCCGGCAAAGAACCTGATCCGTCAGTC
>CAZFPG010000341.1:0-4039 GCA_964521055.1 uncultured Marinobacter sp. | reverse complement strand
CAAGACGTCCCTGTGCGGCTCGGGCTCCGCCATCCATGGCTCCGCACGGTTTTGGAAGGGCCTGCCCACTCACTTCATCCGGCATTTGAAATAGGGGCCCAAGAAACATGACTGATAAACGTCTTCACGTAGCTTTCCTCGGTATTGGCTTGATGGGAACGCCCATGGTTCGGAATTTGTTGGATGCAGGTTATCCAATAACGTTATGGAACCGGACCGCGAGCAAATGTGAGCCTTTTGTGGATGAGGCCACCATTGCCGATTCCCCGAAAGATGCTGTCCGCGACGCCGATGTGGTGATCACCATGTTGGAGAACGGTGATGTGGTGGAGAGCGTGATGGTGGCCCAGGGCGGTATCGCGGCGCTCAAGGCCGGGGCGGTGTATATTGATATGAGTTCGGTTCAGCCGTCACTGGCCCGTCGCCATGCGGCCCTGGCACAGGAGCAGGGGGCCGGGTATGTGGATGCGCCTGTTTCTGGCGGTACCGTCGGGGCCGAGCAGGCGACGTTGAGTATTATGGCCGGGGGTTCGGAGGCGGATATTGAGCGGGTGCGGCCGGTTTTTGGGGCGCTGGGGAAGTGCACGCCGATTGGGCCCGTGGGTGCGGGGCAACTGGCGAAGCTGGCGAACCAGGCGATTGTGGGGATTACCATTGGCGCGGTTTCGGAGGCGTTGCTGCTGGCGGCGAAGGGCGGGGCCGATCCCGCTGCGGTGCGGGAGGCGTTGATGGGTGGTTTTGCCGGTAGTCGGATTCTGGAGTCGCACGGGCAGCGTATGATCGACCGGGATTTTTCACCCGGTGCACCGGCGCGGATTCAGCTCAAGGATCTGCGTATGATTCTGGATGAGGCCCGTTCGGAGGGGCTGACCTTGCCGTTGTCGCAGCAGGTGCATAATGAATACCAGAGCCTGGTGGCCAACGGGCACAGTGATGTGGACCACAGTGGCCTGTTACTGGAACTGGAGCATCTCAATGGTGCTCTTCTGGGCAGCTCGCCGGCCATTAAACGTAAGGGATAGGCCATGCCTGTATTTGCCGCTAATCTGTCCATGCTGTTTACCGAGGCGGACTTTATGGACCGCTTCCGGATGGCGCGGGAGGCCGGATTTACGGGTGTCGAGTACCTGTTTCCCTACGACTGGGCAGAACAGGACCTTAAGCGTGAGCTGGAAGACAGTGGGCTGACGCAGGTGCTGTTCAATCTGCCTCCCGGCGACTGGAGTACCGGGGAGCGTGGCATTGCGTGCCTTCCTGACCGTGTGGATGAATTCAGGGAAGGTGTGGGCCGCGCGATTCACTATGCCAGGGCCCTGAACTGCAAGCAGGTCAACTGTCTGGCTGGCATCCGGCCGGATACGCTGGATGAGTCGCTGGCGTGGCAGACGCTGGTAGACAACGTGAACCATGCTGCCGAACGGTTTGAAGGCGAAGGCATGACTCTGTGCCTGGAAGCGATCAACTCGCGGGTGGACATACCCGGGTTCTTCCTGGATACCTCCGCGCGGGTGATGCAACTGATCGAGGCCGTTGATGCGGACAACGTGAAGTTGCAGTATGACCTTTACCACATGCAGATCATGGAGGGAGATCTCATCCGCTCTGTGGAGTGTCTTTTACCGTGGATAGGCCACATTCAGTTTGCGGATAATCCCGGCCGCCATCAACCTGGCACCGGCGAGATTAACTTTCGGAATGTTTTCGCGGCCCTTGATCGATTGGGGTATGGTGGCTGGGTAAGTGCCGAATACCGCCCCAGTGGCGACACGGCCGCGAGTCTGGGCTGGTTTCGGGAGTTGACCTGACCGTCGCCAATGGCGACACCCTCTTACAAGATCGTAACTGGCCGGCAACGGACGTTCTTCGTACCCTAGCTGTTAATGTAATCCGCTAATCAGGAGGATAACCGGTGAAAGCACTGGTAATTGAAGACGATCAGGACGTGGCAAACTACCTTGTCAAAGGGCTGAAAGAGTCCGATTTTGTCGTGGACCATGCGGCGGATGGCAAGGACGGCATGATGATGGCTGCCAGCGAAGACTACGACATCATGATTGTTGACCGTATGCTTCCGGGCATGGATGGTCTGTCGATTATCAAAACCGTGCGTGCCACCGGCAACCAGGTACCCGTGTTGATTCTGAGCGCCCTGGGCGATGTGGACGACCGGGTCGAAGGTCTGCGGGGTGGCGGTGATGACTACCTGACCAAGCCCTTCTCCTTCACCGAGTTGCTGGCACGTATTGAGTCCCTGGTGCGCCGTAACCGTCAGTCTGCCGAAACCGAGACGGTGCTGAAAGTGGCGGACCTGGAAATGGACCTGCTGGCCAGAACAGTCAAGCGGGCCGGGCACAATATTGACGTTCAGCCCCGGGAATTCCGTCTGCTGGAATACCTCATGCGCAATGCCGGGCAGGTGGTCACCCGCACCATGCTGCTTGAGAAAGTATGGGACTATCACTTTGACCCACAGACCAATGTGATTGACGTGCATATCAGCCGCCTGAGGGCAAAAATCGACAAGGAATTCGATACCCCATTGCTGCAGACCATCCGGGGAGCAGGGTATATGTTGCGTGAAACTGCTTAGCCAGCTCAGAACCTCATCTTTCCAGTTAGCTCTGCTGTACATGGTGGTGTTTGCCACCTCTGTTTTTCTGTTGCTGGCGTTTATCTACTGGCGCACAGCAGGGTTCATGACTGCCCAGACCGATGAAACCATCGAGGCTGAAATTGCCGGCCTTGCGGAGCAGTATCGCGGCAGTGGAATCAATGGCCTGATTTCCATTATTCGTGAACGTGTTGCCCGCGATCCCAACGCCAAGTCCCTTTATCTGCTCACCACCGACGACTTTCTCAAGCTCGCCGGTAATATCGAAACCTGGCCCAAGGGTTCCCGTTCCGAGAGTGGGTGGATCAACTTTACCCTGGATGAATCCGTGGGCTGGGATGGCCCTGAACGACTGGCCCGGGCACGTATTTTCGAGGTGCAGGGTGGTCTGCGCCTGCTGGTTGGCCGCGATGTGGATGAACTCACCAACCTGAAAAAAGTGATTGAAACAGCCATCAACTGGGGCATGGGAATTACGCTTGCCCTGGCGCTATTGGGTGGTTTCCTGATGAGCCGGAGCACCACCCGGCGCATTGAGTTGATCAACAACACGTCCCGACGAATAATGAACGGGCACCTGTCTTTGCGGATACCCACCAGGGGCACCGACGACGATTTCGACCAGTTGGCGGAAAACCTCAACCAGATGCTGGACCGGATTGTGTACCTGATGGAAGGCATTCGCCATGTGTCCGACAGCATCGCCCACGACCTGCGAACCCCGCTCACCCGGCTGCGCAACCAGCTGGAAAACACCCTGATGTCCGTGGACAACGATGAAGCGCGGGAGCAGGCCGGCAAAGCCGTGGCGGAGGCGGATCAGTTGCTGGCAACCTTCAATGCCCTGCTGCGGATTGCGCGGTTGGAAACCCGGGGTAATACGGCCGACATGAAACAAGTGTCCCTGGGGGATCTGGTCAGCGATGCCTGTGAACTATACGAAGCGTTGGCGGAAGACAAGGATCAGGATTTCGAGCAATCCCTGGAAAACCGGGTGGTGATAGAGGGAGACCGGGATCTATTGTTCCAGATGGTCAGCAACCTGATAGACAACGCCATCAAATACACCCCTGAACAGGGCAAGATCCGGGTGAATGTCCGTAAGGAAGGGGAGGATGCGATATTCGAGGTAGGGGACAGCGGTATCGGTATTCCCGATGAGGAGAAGGACCAGGTATTCCAGCGTTTCTACCGGGTGGGCAAGAGCCGGTCATTACCGGGCAACGGGCTTGGCCTCAGCCTTGTCAGTGCCGTGGCGGAGATACACCAGGGGGTTATCTCCCTGAGTGACCATTACCCCGGCGAGGAATACCCGGGGCTCATGGTGACGGTTCGTATGCCGGCTTACTCCCCGAACCGGAAGCGCCTGAAGGATACCCAGACGATTCCTGCTTCGGAGGCTGGAGAGCAAACGTCGCCGGGCGAGCT
>CAZFPG010000340.1:0-4040 GCA_964521055.1 uncultured Marinobacter sp. | reverse complement strand
ACCAAATTCCTGTACGGTCGGGCTTTCCGAGCTCCGTCATTGAATGAGCTTTATGTGGCGAATAATCCGGTTTTTCTTGGCAACAGCGAACTCAAAGCTGAAACCGTCGACACTTTTGAGGTGGGCGTTTCCCATCAGGTTACGTCACGTGTGTTGTATGGCGTGAACCTGTTTTATTACGAGATTGATGATCTTATTAACGCGGTTCCAATTTCAGGGCCCATCGCGACCGAATACAGCAATTCAGGTCAAAGGACTGGACACGGTGGAGAGCTTGAACTGGTGTACCAGGCTCTTGACGACCTGTCGCTGCACACCAACTATGCGTATCAAACCGCAGAAGATAGCCGTACAAGGCGATCGGTGGGCGAAGCACCTAATCACCAGTTCTACACCCGTGCTGATTGGAATATATCGCCACGTTGGCTGCTGAGTTCGCAGCTCAACTGGGTTGGCGAACAGAAGAGGGTCGCTGCTGATCAGAGAGAGCCTGTCCAAGATTATGCCACTGTTGACATGACCATTCGCAGCAGGGACCTGTGGCGGGGCCTAGACCTTTCGCTATCGGTACAAAACATCTTCGACGAGGACGTAAGAGACCCAAGCCCGTTCGCCGACCCAACCCCGCCAATTCCAAACGACTTCCCCATGCCCGGGCGACGTATCGTCGGCGAACTATCCTATACCTTCTGATCGAGCCACCTTTGGCTAGTTCTCCCACTCCCTTTTCTCTACACCGTGATAAACAATGCTTTCACACCGAATTGGGAAAAAGCTGCCTTCCGGGCGACTCTTTGTATCCCGATAACACGGCGGCATACCAGCCACGAAACAAGGTGACATAATGAATTGATATTCTTCGCAATTGAAACCCATATCTGCAGCCAAAGCTGCATGCACGGCTGCAATATTCATTGAATATCCATATGTACTATTCAGGTGTTCGTAAACGGCAAAGGCCATTTTCAGATAGCGCCCCTCAGAGAACCCGTACTCTTTCGCTTTTTCCAGCGTGAAGGCGATGCGTTCATCCGCGTTGGCCAATGGGCGGCCGTAGCCATAAAGAATACGCCCCAAGGATTTTTCATTATCGACAAACTCTTCCAGTTTGCAGCCCTCATCGCACCACTTACCTGCCCTGTAGAAAAAATCGAGCGCCCGAACTTCCGGGCGACGGCCATAAATGGACGCTTCCGAAATGCTTAATCCAGCCATCAGGCCCAGTGAAGGGGTCGTGCGAACGGAACCCGCCAATGCCACTACGTGATTTGGCCAAATGGAAGGGTCTGGATAGCTTGTGCCAACCCAGTATGAATTCAACATCTTTGCGACGTTTTCTCCTGGATCTCTCCCAAGAATGCTATACAGGTACAGGTGAAGCCACTCAAGGTGACCAAGCTCATGGTGAAGGTCCTTGCCGTGCATGACCACACGTTCGGTAAGGTAGGCCTTTCCAATACGGGTCGACCAATGACTTTCCGTTTCAAGTAGGTGAGCATGGTTCATTGGCTTCCGTCCTCTTCACGATTCTTGTATGGCCCTGGGTCGTCTTCCAGTTCAATGGCGGAGCTATAGAAGGGGAACTTTTTCCAACCCATCTTCCGTTGCTCCAGTGCATGAACCGCCGCGCCAGGCAGTCTCAGCATCAGGTAGAGCATGCTGCCCTGGTCTTTGTCCAGGCCCAGATCAACCAACGTTGCAGCTGCTACAGCCGTTATGGAAATGGGATACCCGAAAAACTCTTCAAGGGTATTCCGGTGGCTTTGTAACCACTTCAAGGCCCCTGCCTCAGGTGCGAATTGAGCCAGGGTATCCAGCGACTGAAGAAGCGTTGTTGGAATGCCGTCACCATTGGGGTCGAAGCCCGGTGGGTGCTCAATCACCGGCCATATGTCAGCTCTTTCGTCTTCCTGGGGAGCCTGAAGGCGGGCCCTCCAAAGCTCGATGTCCTGGCCGCATTCCCCCCATAAACGAACACATATTTCAAGTTCCTGGGAGCCACCATAGAGACCGGAACCGACGGCAAGTGCCGACATGAGAGCAGAGCTATGGTTAGTACCGGCAACACCGCCATTCATGGCTGCACGAATACTCGCCTCCTTGGGCCCCGGGTTAGCGAGGACCATGGCCAGCTTCTCAAGCAAGGCTGCTTCAGCCGGTTGTGGTCGGTCCCCCTTGAACATCAACAACAGGTACTCAAACCAACTGGCCCTGGCTATAACCTGGCCATACACATCATAGCCATGGCAGTAACTGGCCTTTGCGGCGAATGGATTGGAATCTTCAGGCTCTTCAAACCAGAAATTTGAGTGATAGACGTAGTCTGAGGCCATGGAGTTTCCCCTAATTATTTATCAGTCTGTATCGAACTGGTTAACACCTTCATTCTGGACCCCAGTGGAGGCACCTGGTCGCCATCAACGGTGATGTCCACCAGGCAGGGACCCTGGCGGGAAAGAATCTCGGGTATGTCCAGGTCCATCAATTGCTCCATGGTTTCAACCCTGTAGGATTCCACACCCAACGCTCGGGCCATCATTGCAAAATCCACCCTCGGCAGCTGTGTCGCAACCTGTTCTCCGCCACTCAGTTTCTGTCCATGGCTGACCATGCCCAGTGACGAGTCATTAAGGACCAGCATCAGGACGTTCAGGTTTTCCTGGAGTGCAACGGTCAGTTCCTGGCCAGACATCAGATAACTACCATCACCAGTGAAACAGACAACCGGACACTGCCGATTGGCGGTGGCCATTCCGATGGAGGTTCCAATAGCCCAGCCCATCGCAGCGAAGCCGAGTCCGATACTGAAGAGGTTCCTTTCCGGGGCCATATCGCTTGGGCGACGCACATTCCAGTAATGAATCCCCCATAGAAAGCTGTTCCCCGTGTCCATTAGAACCCGGGCGTCCGGTGGGCATATCCGGCTCATATAATGCATCAGAGCCTGAGGTTTAACGGGGCCGGATTTTTCAAAACACTTGTCGGGCTCATCAAACCGGGTATCTACCGGCAATCCATCATAACTACTGTGGAGCGGCTGTCCTGGCTTCCCCTCAGGAGCCGTATTCAAGTCGCTCGTCAGACGTTCGAACAGGAGTTTTGGTGAGCCGAGCACTACCAGTCTCGCCATGGTTGAACGGCTGAGGTGTGCTGGGTTACTTGAAATATGTATCAGCCGGTCAGACAGTATCGTTGTCGGGTCCCACCCACAGGTTGACACTTCGTCCAGGGCTGTACCGATGGCCACAACACATTCGGCGTGTTCAGCTTTAAGTGCGTCAGCGGCGCTGTCGTGGCCGGCAAAACCAAACACCCCACGGTAAAGCGGATGGAAACTGTCAATGAGTCCTTTACCACGAGGCGTGGTAACCATTAACCAATTCCTGGACTCCGCGAGGGCGACCAACATATCGCCTGCCTCGGCGGCACCCTCACCCAACACCAGCGTCACTTTTGACACCGCCTCCAACTCGTCCAACAATGACTGGACAGACGCCTGGTTGGGAGCCACTTCATGGTCGATAAAGGCATGGTGCGTATCGTATGCCGTGTTCTCCGGAACTCTGTGGCGCATTACGTCCAATGGGACCGCCAGATGGACTGGCCCGGGCTGATTACTCAAGGCGTGGCTCACTGCCTGAAGCAGTTTCGTTTCAAGTTGTGCCGGATGAGAGACGAACGTGTTGTAGCGGGTACATCTGGAAAACATCTCTACGGTATGGATGGCGGTGCATGAGGTCTCCTGCAACGAACCCTGGCCAAACCTGTCGAGTGCCGTTTGCGCGGATATAACAAGCATGGGAATGCCATCGGCGTAGGCAGATGCTACACCGGTTAGAAGGTTCGTGGCCCCGGGGCCGGCCGTGGAGCAGCATACGCCTATCTTTCCGGTTTCCCGGGCGTAGCCCTCCGCCATAAACGCTGCGCCGGATTCGTGACGGGCGGTGATTGTACGAATACCTCCCCTACGCTCACTTCTCGCCAACGCATCATAAAGCGGCTCAATACTGCCACCCGGCACCCCAAATACATACTCCACG
>CAZFPG010000339.1:0-4043 GCA_964521055.1 uncultured Marinobacter sp. | reverse complement strand
AGCGCCAGCAGGAAATCCTCTACGGTGATGGCATAGCCACCGCGCTGGGCAACGCTGTCACGAGCCCTTTGCAGTGCGGTTTGACAGAGGGGGCTCAGGCATCCTTGCCAGTCTTCCATTCACTTCTCCTTGTGTTGATCAAAGGCATCATCCCGATGCCGTATTGTTCCAGTGTGTCACACCCGGTTGTAGGTGTCCTCGAAACGTACAATATCGTCCTCGCCGAGATAGCTTCCGGTCTGAACTTCAATCAGCTCCAGGGGAATCACACCCGGATTGGTCAACCGATGGGTAACCCCCAGCGGTATGTAAGTGGACTGGTCTTCCGTCAGCAGCAACACATCATCACCACGATTGACCGTTGCCGTGCCCTTGACCACCACCCAGTGCTCCGCCCGATGGTGATGCTTCTGCAGCGACAATGAGGCGCCGGGTTTGACGGTAATGCGTTTCACCTGGAAGCGCTCCCCCATGGCAATACCCTCATAGGTACCCCAGGGACGGTGTACTTTCTTGTGGAACCGGTGCTCATTGCGCCCCTGGGCCTTGACCTGGGCAACCAGCTTCTTCACGTCCTGAACCCGGCTACGGTCTGCCACCAGCACCACGTCGTCGGTTTCGACAATGACATGGTCGGTCACGCCCAGCGCGGCGATCAGGCGACCCTCGGAGTGAATATAGGAGCCCGACACGTCTTCGGTGATGACGTCTCCCCGGCACACGTTGTTGTTCTCATCGTGGGGCTGGATCTCCCAGAGTGCAGACCAGGAGCCTACATCCGACCATCCGGCATCCAGGGGAACAACCACGGCGTCGCGGGTTTTCTCCATCACGGCATAATCGATGGAGTCATCCGGGCAGGCCTTGAAGGCATCGGTTCCCACACGAGTGAAGTCCATGTCGGCATTGCGCTCTTTCCAGGCAGCCCTGCAGGCCTTGATCATATCGGGTTGCTGGCTTTCCAGCTCCTGCAGGTAACGGTCGGCCCGGAACAGGAACATGCCGCTGTTCCAGAAATAATCGCCCTCTTCCAGATAGCGGCGGGCTGTTTCTTCGTCCGGTTTCTCCACAAAGGCGGCCACATCGTTGTAGCCCTCATGGGCCAGACCGGCCTTGATGTATCCGTAACCGGTGTGTGGCGCGTTGGGCACAATACCAAACGTGACCAGCTTCCCTGCCCGGGCTGCTTCCGCGCCCTGGCTTACAGCCTGGCGGAACACGTCTGCGTTCTTCAGCACGTGGTCCGAGGGCATCACCAGCAGCAACTCTTCCGGATTTTCCTCTGCGGCCGCCAATGCTGCCAGAGCGATTGCCGGTGCGGTGTTGCGGCCAACGGGTTCCAGGATGATGCCGGCCGTGCGATCGGGTGCCTGCGCCTGCAGGTGGGCAGCCACAACGAATCGATGCTCTTCGTTGGTAATTGCCATAACCCTGGCCTTGTTGCCCAGGGCCAGGCCACGGTCGATGGTTTCCGCCAGCAGGGTATCGTCAGACACCACCGGCAGAAACTGCTTGGGATAGGCTTCACGGGATAGCGGCCATAAGCGGGTGCCGGAACCACCTGAAAGAATCACTGCAAGCATGGGTCGTCCTTGTCTTGAATTTTCGCGAATTTTACCCCAAAGGCCACCGGTTTGTCCCGCCAGCGGCGATTAAACCGGTTTCACCTTGGGCGGCGTTACCATGTGCCGGTATTCTCCATGCTGGCCCAGGGTTCCTTCGGTAGCAGAGCCTCACCTCTCTGGAGCAGTTCGATGGAAATGCCATCCGGTGACCGGATAAAAGCCATATGGCCATCACGGGGTGGGCGGTTGATGGTAACGCCGTTGGCCTGCAAGTGGCTGCATAACCCGTAGATGTCTTCCACCCGATAGGCCAGGTGCCCGAAATTCCGGCCACCGGAGTATTCTTCCGGGTCCCAGTTGTAGGTCAGCTCAATCATCGGGGCCTTGTCTTCCCTCGCACGCGCTTCATCATCTGGGGCTGCCAGGAAGACCAGTGTAAAACGGCCTTTCTCGCTGCTCTTGCGGTTGATTTCGACCATACCGAGCAGGTCACAGAAAAAGTGCAGGGTCTGTTCCAGGTTGCTGACACGGATCATCGTGTGAAGATACTGCATTTTGCTTCTCCTGTTGGGTTATCCTGCCATCATGAACCAGCGCCCTGAAACCACAGCCCCCCTTCAATACAGCGTTCCTGCCGTGCGTCACCTGGCGTGGATGTGTCATGCCCCTCAGCTTATCAGCTCTGCCACGGGATTTGTTCCGGAACGATACCTGCCCGGGGATGCAGAAGAACGGTTGCAGACCTGGGACAGGGAACCTCTCCATGGTCCGGCCGTACTGACAGAGCAGCCCGCCCGGCGCCTGGGGCATTATTTCGAGCGCCTGTACGAATGCCTGATAAAGGATCTTCTGGGCTGGGAGATTCTGCTCAAGAACCAGCCAGTCAGAAATAACGGTATTACCCTGGGAGAACTGGATTTCGTGGTCCGCAACCCCGTCGACGATGTTGTTGAACACCACGAAATTGCCGTGAAGTTCTACCTCGGCCATCTTGAGGCGGATCGGGATAACATTCTGTGGTACGGCCCCAATTCACGGGATCGCCTTGATATCAAAACACAGCGACTGATAGACCATCAAAGCCAGCTGACCAACAGGCCAGAAGCCCACAGCCTGTTCGCATCATCAGGCATTGAACCACCTGCCTTGTCGCGGATTTTCATGCCTGGCTATCTGTTCTACCCACTGTGCAAGAATCTATCGCCTCCTGACCGGGTTCCGGCAGACCATCTGCGGGGCGACTGGCTCCATATCGATGATCTGGACAAAATGGCCGGTGCGGAGAGTGCTGACAGGAAGGACAAAACCGACACGAGAACATGGATTCCTCTGCTCAAACCCCACTGGCTCGGCCCCTGGCGCCAGAGCCAGGCGCCCGACCACCGGGAGACCGAGGAAGCACTGGAGGTTGTCCGTTCAGCGGGCATTCCACGGCTGTTTGCTGTACTGGAGCAATCTCCGGTGGACGGCTACTGGCAGGAAACCTCCCGCGTGTTCGTGGTGCCTGCGAGCTGGCCAGCCAGACCCGGGCCGGGCTGAAGAAGACAACTCTATACGGCTTCCAGTTCTACCCGGTTCCGGCCTCCTTCCTTGCTGCGGTAAAGTGCACGGTCCGCCCGATTGATGGCAGAGTTCAGATTATCATCCTGGCGAATTTCGCTCACACCTGCGCTGATAGTGATATCAATCCGCTCACCGTTAGGAGCCACCCAGTCGTGGGCCAGGAGCGCTTCCCGCACCCGCTCGGCACTGGCCTGGGCACTTTGTAATGCGGTATCCGGAAGTACCGCAAGAAACTCTTCCCCGCCCCAGCGGGCAATCAGGTCCTGGGTACGCAACCGGGCCTTGATGATCCCGGCTACATCTTCCAGCACCCGGTCGCCGACTTCGTGGCCATACCGGTCATTGATCGCCTTGAAGTGGTCAATGTCGAGCACAAGAAAGGCCACCGGATGACCGCTGCGCCGAAAACGGGCCAGTTCTTTTTCCGCAAGATGAGTCATGTGGCGGCGGTTAATGAGGCGTGTTAACGAGTCTGTTGTTGCCATTCGCCGCAGCTTCCTGTTCGCCGCTGTCACCATGGTGAGGTAGAAGAACGACAGATAGCTGAACATGGCGAACACCACGGTCAGGTTGAACAGGTAAACGCCAAGCAGCGCGCCGGGCGCAATGGGCTGAAGCGGCTCGATAAACCACATCAAAAGATAGAGCGCGACGTAATAGCTCCACAGTCCGGCCAGCGCCACCAGCGCCGAGCGCAATCGCATGCTGACGAACAACGCCGGGATGAACATCAACAGGTAATAGTGGAAGCCGCTCTCCCAGCCAATGAGCACAATGCCCAGCGCGGCATGGATGATGACTTCCGCCCATATCAGCGTTATGGCAAGACCATTCTGCTTTTTACCCAGCGCCCGGTAAGCCACCACATACATGGTAACGCTGACCACATTGACCCAGGCCAGTATGGGAGAACCC
>CAZFPG010000338.1:0-4044 GCA_964521055.1 uncultured Marinobacter sp. | reverse complement strand
GCCGGTGTGTTTTCATTGATAGCCGTGGCGGCGCTGTATATATGGCACTACGATCACATGGCGCAGTCTGCTGAAGACCTGGCTATCACGGACCCGGTCACCGGTGCCCACAATGCCCGTTTTCTGGATGAAACCCTGCAGAAGGAAATCAGCCGCGCGATCGAGATGTCCCACTCGCTGTCCGTTATATCGCTGGCCATCGACTACGCTGATGAAGCCGAAGATCTCCACGGCAAAGCCGGTATGCAACGGCTGCTGCGGGATCTCACCCAGCACCTGTTCGGAGTCATCCGTGCCGGCGACACCCTTTACACACTGGAGGATGGCGAGTTTTTCCTGATTCTGCCCTTCACCCCTGAGGAAGGGGTTCGAGTCATAGCCGAACGCATTCGCCGCACCATTGCAGAGCAGACATGGCCCCTGGCGGGTAAGGTCACTGTCAGCCTCGGCTGCACGACCCGCGCCAGCTCGGACACCCGTACGGCAGACCTGCGCAAACGGGTCCGCCAGGCACTGGAAGAAGCCAGGAAACGCGGGGCCGACTCGGTCTGGTACAGCCAGGGAGAAGTTCGCCAGCCATGAATCCGGAGTGGCTGCAGGCACTGACCGCCTGGCTCGGCGCCAATCCCGGTTGGCTCTCGGTCGCGATTTTCGCTACCGCCTTTCTGGAATCCCTCGCCATTGCCGGCATTCTGATTCCCGGTGTGGCCATCATCTTTGCAGTCGCCGCCCTCGCGGGCCAGGTGTCGGTACCGATACTGGAGGTCCTGTTCTGGGCGGGCGCCGGTGCTGTTGCCGGCGACAGCATCAGTTTTGCCCTTGGCAGGCTGTTCCAGGGGCGACTGGACAAACTCTGGCCCCTCAACCATTTCCCGGGGTTTATTGCCAAAGGCGAGGTCTTCTTCCATCTCCACGGCGGAAAAAGCGTCGTTATCGGGCGCTTTGTCGGCCCGATACGCCCGATCATCCCCCTGATTGCCGGCGCTTTCATGATGCCCTGGCGACGGTTTCTGGCTTTCAACCTGTCGTCTGCAACGGCCTGGGCACCTGTCTATGTACTGCCGGGCTACCTGGTTGGCAGCGCCCTGGCCAGTGATTTCGAGCCCCCGGCCCATTTCTATCCGGTTATCGGTGTCAGCGCGGTCGTTCTGCTGCTGGTCTATCTGTTATTTATCCGCTTCCAGTTGGGGCTCGGCCATAGCAGCCGGCTATACCAATGGCTTGCAGGGCTGACCGCCCGATACCAGAGTACTCGGCGCATCTGGCGGCTTTACACCAGTCAGCGACCTGCCCAGGCGGGCGAGTTTCCCCTCCCCTCACTGTCGCTGGCGCTGGGTGCAGGGGCGATGTTCATGATACTGGGGCAGTTGACAACAGCCACACAGGTGTTCGAGCCGTTCAACACCCTGACCCTTGAATGGCTCGCACAGTTACGGAACCCGCTGCTGGATCCCGTGATGATCCTGCTGACACTGTTAGGAGACCCACCCATACTGCTGGCAGCGGCTGCATTGTCTGCACTGGCTCTTGGCATGCGTGGTTTTTACGCGGCAGCACTGCACATTGCCGGCGCCGCTCTGGTGACAACTGTGCTGGTATGGGCTTTCAAATATCTGTCGGCGGTCCCGCGACCGGAGGTTGTCCTCGGGCCGCCAGCCTCCGGCGCCTTTCCGAGCGGGCATACCACCGGCATCACCGTTTTCTCGTCACTCGCTGCCAGCTTTATCGCCAGGGAGAGCCGGCATTGGCGGCGCTGGCGACACTATCTGTTATTCAGCCTTCCCATCGTTCTGGTGGCGCTGAGTCGGCTCTACCTGGGTATACACTGGTTTACGGATGTGTTGGCGGGACTTCTTCTGGGGCTGTCCATCACCGGGCTGACAAGGGTCAGTTACAGCCGCTACGACAATATCCCGCTGACCACGGACAGTTCCTTGCTGGCGGCGGGTATTGCCTGGGTGCTCTACATCATCTGGTATCTCACCGACAACTGGTCGGAAGCAGTCCTGCTCTACAGTCCGCTGACAGGCTGAGTGCCTGATCAGTTCTGCTCCAGCGCTTCCAGCAACCCGAGCAGCCTCTCCAGGCGCTCCATGGGATCCTGGAGTTCTACCAGGCGCTGCTTTTCCTGTTTGTCCAGAGGGAGCAGCTCGGTTAGCCGCCAGCCCACATCACGGGCATCATTGTAGTCCACCTCCATGCCCAGCTCTCGGATGACCGGATGGCGGAACAACGCTTTCAGTACCGAGGGCAGCTCGGTAAAACGCAGGGGAACATGCTGCTCTTCTTCCGCCAACAGACACTCCACGTCTCCCACGTTCAGGCCATCCGGCTGCTGCCAGGTGCGGACCACAGTCACCTTGTCCTGGCCTTCAACGGTGATGCCGAGCAGGCCATTGTCCATCTGCTGGAAATCGATGATGCGAACATAGGTGCCAATGTCATAGAAGGCGGCTGATGTGCCGGTTTCCAGCCCTTCCCTGAGCAGGACAACAACAAAGCCCCGGTCTTCCTTCAGACAACGGGTCAACATATCGATGTATCTTGGCTCGAACAGCTGCAGGGGAATCCTTCCCCCGGGCAGTACAACAGAGTTCAACGGAAATAGAGGTACATTCATTGTTGGTATTGCCACCAGTCAAGAGCTCCGGAAGACTGACCACCTTGTCATATCCTCAGTGTATTGAAAGCAGGCGATGGACTTCATCCACCCTTGCACGGGCTTCCGTCAGCAGTTGCAGGCTGCGGGAGGCATTCAGCTCAAGTTCGCCCAACCTGCGGTAGGCTGGCACCTCGTCGAACGGAGGCAGCTCGCCATTCTGGCTGGAACCAATCATGGCGTGCAACTGGGCCACAATGACGACATCCACCAGTTGGGGCGACGATTCACGGCTCTCGTGGGACCAGTCCTCGGCATGGCGGGTAGCCTCAAGAAAGCCCTGGGGGAACGACCAGCTTTCCAGGATCGCGGTGCCCACATCGGCCCGCAGCTCGCCGATAGCATGCTCGAGATTGGCCTGATCAGCAAAAAGATTGACATGATGTTCGGCCTGAACCAGCACCGGCACCACCCCGATGTCGTGTAACAGCCCGGCAAGCAGGGCCTCCTCCGGGTTGATGGATGTGGCGCTGTCGGCAAGCACCCAGCAAAGCGCCGCAACCTCGCGTGAATGGCGCCAGAGCTTGTCCATCTCTTTCTGTAACGACGCCTGGCGGGTCTTGAATATTTCCCGCAGTGAGAACACGGTCACCAGCTGACGGGTTGTGCGCATGCCCAGCCTGACGACCGCCTCACGAACATTGCGGACATCGCTGAATCCCCGGTAAAGCGGGCTGTTACAGGCGCGAACCAGCTTGGCCGCCATTGACGGGTCGGCGGAAATGGCACTGGCCACCTGATCGGCGGTGGAATCCTCGCGGTCCACGGCCCTGCGCACTTTCCAGGCCACATCCGGAACGCTGGGCAGGCTGAGCTGGTTGGAACGCAGCTCCGCATAGAACTCCATCAGCAGATGATGTTCCTCGCTGCCATCGTCTCCGGAGCCATCCCCGGAGTCCATCTCCACCTGGGGCACCGGCGCCGAGCGCAGCAGCTGGTTCAGTATATCCTGCGGGATCACCAGGAACTCACTGGCCCTGGTCGCCGTTACGTCATACATTCGCGGCTGCAGCCGCGCGATGGGGTTGACGGCTTTCTCACTTTCCGCATCTATGGTGGACTTGCGACCGTCGACAGACTCCAGCTCAACGCTGCCTGCTATCAGGAAGAAATCCAGCCCATCACGCACTCCCCGCTCGACCACCCGCTGCCCCGGGCCATGGGTTCTCCGCTCTGCCCGGCTTGCGAGTAAGACCAACTGGTCGTCGGTCAGCCGGTTCAACGGCTGAAACTGCTTGAGGCGACGCAGCGGCAAGCTTTCCTGGCCAGCCATAGAACTACTCCCTGATCAATTGTTCATTAACTCTGTTACACATTGTAAGCGCGGATTATCAAAACAACCATGCGATCAAGGGGTAATCTGGTATCCTTTTGCCTTTCAACTT
>CAZFPG010000337.1:0-4062 GCA_964521055.1 uncultured Marinobacter sp. | reverse complement strand
CGCTCGGTCAGGGCGTTGAACTTGAGGATGATACGCCCCTTGTCACCCAGCTCCGCCTCACGGTCCACCAGCCCAAGCAAACGGCTATGCAGGGTGAACGGGGAGTGGAACAACTTCTTGATCTTCAACGCTTTACCCATACCAGTAAGCTGCTGGAACAGCTTGTTGACGTCATCGCCGATGGACTCGTCGCAGGTCATGAAACTGTAGTCTGTGTACAGGCGGGCATTCCCGGCGTGGTAGTTACCTGTACCAAGATGCACGTAGCGGCGCAGCTTTCCTTCCTCCCGCCGCACGATCAGGATCATCTTGGCGTGGGTCTTGTAGCCTACTACCCCATACACCACGATAACCCCGGCCTCCTGCAAACGGCTGGCCAGTTCCAGGTTCTCCGCTTCGCTGAAGCGGGCCCGCAGTTCGATAATAGCGGTTACTTCCTTGCCCCGACGGGCGGCATCCATCAATGCTTCAACAATTTCCGAATCCGCGCCGGTGCGATACAGGGTCTGGCGAATGGCCAGCACCTGGGGATCCTTGGCCGCCTGTCGTAACAGATCCACCACCGGGCTGAAGTTTTCATAGGGATGCAGCAACAGCAGTGGCCGTTTGCGGATCGCGTCGAACATGGTTTCCTTGGTGCGGATCTGGCGCGGAATCGACGGCGAGAAACCCGAGTAGGTCAGGTCCTGACGATCCACCAGTCCTCCCACCGCCATCAGGCGGGTGAGGTTAACCGGCCCATGCACCTGGTACAGGTCGCGGTCGGTAAGGCCAAACTCACGGAGCAGGAAATGGACCAACTCTTCCGGGCAATTGTCCGCCACTTCCAGCCGCACGCCATCACCAAAGCGCCGGCTCAGCAACTCGCCGCGCAGGGCCGAGGCCAGGTCTTCAAGGTCGTCTTCCAGCTCCAGGTCAGCATTACGGGTCAGGCGGAACTGGTAGCAGCCCTTCACTTCCATGCCCGGAAACAGTTCGTCGGCATGGGCGTGAATCATTGACGACAGGAACACCAGGTTATCGCCACCATTACAGACGTCATCTGGCAGGCGTACCAGGCGGGGCAGCGAACGCGGTGCCGGCACGATGGCCATGCCGGTTTCCCGGCCGAAGGCGTCCTTGCCGTCCAGCTCGACAATAAAGTTCAGGCTCTTGTTCACCAAACGCGGGAAAGGGTGTGATGGGTCAAGACCGATAGGGCTGACTACCGGCAGGATTTCCTCGTCAAAATAGCGGCGTACCCAGTCTGCCTGGGCTTCCGTCCACTCACGACGCCGGACAAAATGGATGTTCTCCTGTTCCATCTCGGGGATCAGCACGTTGTTGATGATGTCGTACTGCTCCCGGATGTACTCATGGGCCACCCGGCTGATCTCGCCCAGTACCTGTTCCGGCATCATGCCGTCGGAGCCCAGGGTTTCCCGGCCATACTTGATCTGCTGGCGCAGACCCGCCACCCGAATCTCGAAGAACTCGTCCATGTTGCTGCTGAAGATGCAGCAGAACATCAAGCGGTTAATCAGCGGGTGAGTGGTATCCAGGGCCTGCTTGAGCACACGGTAGTTGAACTGCAGCTGGCTCAGTTCGCGGTTGAAGTAATTTTCCTGGGCTGCCACATCAACATCATTGCCCGGAGCCGGAACTTCCACCGGGGCCGGTACGTTCCTGGTATCAACAGCCTTCAGGTCGTTTACAGATTCGGTACTCATTGCTAACTGCTTCCATTGTCAGGTCACCGGTACGGCTCCCTGATGTGACTGTGGCCTGTCAGGTACTGCGGCTGTGCATCAGCCGCGCAGCCCTGACGGCAAAATAGGTCAGGATGGCATCGGCGCCCGCACGGCGCATGGCCATCAGGCTTTCCATCATCACTGCGTCGCCATCGAGCCAGCCGTTTTCCGCTGCGGCCATGTGCATGGCGTATTCACCGCTGACCTGGTAAACGAACGTGGGCACCTGCAGCTCGTGCTTTACCCGGTAGACAATATCCAGGTAGGGCATGCCCGGTTTGATCATCACCATGTCAGCGCCCTCGGCAATATCCATGGCCACTTCCTGCAGAGCCTCGTCGCTGTTGGCCGGATCCATCTGGTAAGTGGCCTTGTTGCCCTTGCCCAGATTGCCCGCCGAGCCTACTGCGTCGCGGAATGGCCCGTAATAGCTGGATGCATACTTTGCAGAGTAGGCCAGAATCCGTGTGTTCACATAGCCGGCGGATTCCAGGGCATCCCGGATGGCAGCAACCCGTCCATCCATCATGTCGGACGGGGCCACAATATCGGCACCGGCATCTGCATGGGACAGCGCCTGGTTCACCAGTGCCTCGACGGTCACGTCATTCAGCACATAGCCATCGTTGTCAATGATGCCGTCCTGGCCATGGGTGGTGAACGGGTCCAGCGCCACATCGGTAATGACGCCCAGCTCGGGCTGGGCCTTTTTCAGTGCCCGCACGGCGCGCTGGGCCAGACCCTCGGAATCCCAGGCTCCAGAACCGGACAGGTTCTTTTGTTCCGCCGCTACAACCGGAAACAGCGCCACCGCCGGGATACCCAGCTCAACCAGTTCCGCCGCCTGCTCCACCAGCAAATCGATACTCAGACGTTCAACGCCCGGCATGGAAGGCACTGCCTCCCGCTGGCCCTCACCCTCCAGCACGAACACCGGAAAAATCAGGTTGTCGGCACTGAGCTGATGCTCCCGCACCAGCCGGCGGGAAAAACTGTCAACCCGGTTACGGCGCAGACGGGTGGCTGGGAAACGACGGTTTGCCGAAGAGCTCACGGAATACCTCCTTTGGGAAATGGAGCACGATACTGCCCCCATCATACACGCCCGCAAGCGGCGGTGGCAGGGCCCTCAGCCTATCCCGGGGCGCAACGCTACCATGACCGGATGAACAGAATATTACCGGATGGAATCCAGGGCTTCCGCGCGGAGCTTTTCCGCACCCTCGAAATAGTCATCCCTGAGTGAATCGATGGCAGCTTCCAGCTCCGGGCCAGCAACACCGAGGCTCTCGAGTTCTGCAAGCTCCTCACTGTAGGCCTGCCATTTGTTTTCCCAGGCCTGCTGCTCGGCTTCGGCCTTCTCCAGTTGCCTGGCAGCCTCTTCGCCGAAATGTTCCTCACGCCAGGCGCTCAACGCTTCCGGGTCACCAGCAAGCTCCGAGCGGGCTTGATGGTAGTCGGAGAATTTACGGGTTTCCCGGCGGGCTTCGCGCACCGGTGCCGGTAATGCCTGCTCAGCCCGGGCAAGAGCCTGCTCTCGCTCCTCCTCCAAAAGCGACTCGTCGGTCCGTATGCGCAACTGCTCTACCTGGAACTGGTCCACCGCCTCGTCGCTGGCAAAAAAGGCATCGGCGGTTGGCGCATCCATCCAGGTCCGCCGCAGGGAGCGGATCTCTGCCATCCGCTGCTGCATCTGATCCCCATCCAGGGTCCCGGCACTGCCATAGGAGGCTTCCAGGTCGCCCAATGCCAGCTTGTAATCCAGGTAATCCCCCAACGTCGCCAGGGCCTCGGACCGGGCCGGCTCATCAAGCCGGGCGAGCGCACCCTTTATGCGGGCAATCAACTGGGGCAGGGTTTCCTCCCCCAGGGCAGCGAGGTAATACTCGAACAATTGCCGCAACTGCGGCGTGGGAACCAGGGAGCCGTTGCGGTCTGTTTCGGCCCAGCCTCCGGGCAGGCTGGTTCCCTCGAGCGAAGCGGGCAACTCATCCGGCACCGGGACACCGGTGTTGCCAACCAGCGTTGATGGCGCTTCACTCCCCTTGCGGGGCGCTCCTGACTGATCTGACTTGCTGCCGGCATCAAGGACGTCTGCTCCCTCTGTATTATTAGCCGAGGTTGCGGGTTCGTCGCTGAGGTAAATAACTGCGCCAGCAAAAAGGAGCGCCATGGCAAGAAGTGCCACCGTTGCAAAACGAAGGAATCCTCTCATTAATGATGCCTGTTTACGGATTAAATGCGGCCTGAATAACGGTCAGAACGTCCGGAAAGAGCTATCCTGCTGAGAGCAGCATAGAGGAACAGGGGGCGAGACGGTGAGACTGGCGTC
>CAZFPG010000336.1:0-4070 GCA_964521055.1 uncultured Marinobacter sp. | reverse complement strand
GTCGGTTAGCCTGTATCAGCAGATCGTGGGCCGTGGTCTTCGCCTGGACGAAGGTAAGCAGGACTGCCTGGTGATTGATTACGCGGGCAACCATGTGAATCTGCATCACCCGGAGGTGGGGGAGCCGAAACCCAACCCCGACAGTGAGCCGGTGCAGGTGTTCTGCCCGGCCTGTGGTTTTGCCAATATCTTCTGGGGCAAAACCGACGGTGAAGGCGGTGTTATCGAGCACTACGGCCGCCGTTGTCAGGGGCTGCTGGCGCCTGCAGATGGGGATGAAACTGGGCGCCCTCAACAGTGCGACTACCGTTTTCGTTTCAAGGAGTGCCCGCACTGCGGTGGCGAGAACGATATTGCGGCCCGCAATTGTCATCAGTGCCACAAAGCTATCATCGATCCGGATGATCAGTTGAAAGATGCGCTGAAGCTCAAGGATGCCATGGTGATCCGTTGCGCCGGAATCACGTTGGGTATTTCTGGGAGTAAGCTGAAGATCACGTATCACGGTGAAGATGGGGAAGAGTTCAGCGAGTCCTTTGATTTCGGCAAGCCGGGGCAGCGCACCGTGTTCAACAGACTGTTTGGCCGCAGATTCGCCAATGGCCAGGCCCCGAAAACGTTTACCCAGGCAAATGAGGTGCTGGAGATGCAGACCTTGCTGCCAGCACCGGATTTTGTGATCGCCCGAAAGCAGAAGCACTATTGGCGGGTACAGGAGCGGATTTTCGATTATCAGGGTAGCTATCGTAAGGCGAATGAGGCGTAAGGCGTATGCCAGGGTCGGCCACAAGTTTGCAGATGCCGATATCGCTTGCCGGTACAAGCACATCGCAGTCACAGCTAATGCTACTGTTCTCTGTGCGCTGATTTACCAAACTGTCCAAACTGCCGCTTTCAGGGGTACACTCCTAGACTTTTGAAGTCCGCCCAACCTGCAAAAGTACGATAGGACATACCAACATGTTAACAGTGCGAACGCTGTCGCCTGTACGATCCCCAATAAGTGCAGACAGCGAACGTCGTGCAGCGGATGTTTTAAAGCAAAAGTCTGCTCCCGAAGCTACGCTTTATGATTCGGGCAGGTTATTGACCGAGTCCGCCTCTATGGAATCCTTCCAATGGCCTTGGGCAAATGGTTACGGCACACTCGAACATGACAACCTGCCAGCTTTTTTTCAGCCATTTGCTTGTTATTCTATTCGCACACAGGATGTTTCTTTACCGCCAGACGTCAGTAAGTTACTCATTGACAATGACGGTTCGATAGAGCGCTGTTGCCTGTACCTCTACGATGACACGGTTGCGCTGCTCCAACTGGAGGTCACTTTCCAGGCAAGTGAGGTGCAGCTCTGTGATTTACTTCGAGGACGCAATCTGGATGGGGCGCTATCAACGCTCGCAAAACTCATTTATGAAAAGGCTATTTATCCCGCCTTTCACAAATACGCCAGTGAATACGGTAAAAACAAGTCTGCGGGATCAACCGATTCTTCCGGGTACCTCCGGGATCCAAAGAAACTGACAGTTTTCCGGGATGTATCTTTCGTCTCAGAAGAACCACCTGAATCCTATGTGCTTTGGACGGGGCGTTATGTTCTGGCTCAGCCTGATACTCTTAATGGCCCTGTAGGAGATAGTCTGCGAATATGGGCTTCGTATGCGGGTTCAAATGAAGAGCTACTGAAGGAACGCCAGTTCGTTGGCTCGGGAAATATACTGGCTGTAGCGGATGATGTTGAATCGCAGCCGGATAACTGGTTACGCGGCCTGTCAATCTGCCAGTTGTACAATGCGATTCTGTCCATTTACGGGGGAATCCTGAAATCCAGTTATTCCGAACTCAACGATTACGCAAGCTCCCGACGCCGAAGCAAAGAGCTTTTCAGGCTGATGTCGGATATCACCAGAACCCTGGACCATCTGGAGTTCACCCGGCTCGAATTCAACGAGGCTATTATTGGTGTTCAGGCCGAACGGGCCAATGTTGTCAGAGCGGCATACAGGGCCTGGAATCTGGAAGAGCTGATCAATAGCGCCCTGGAACGTACCAGCCTGATACGTTCCAAGATCTCGCGGCTGCTAGAGGCACGAAAGACAGAGCTTAATCGGTCTGTGGAGCTGATACTCGCAGGTATTGGTGGGGTTGCGGTTATCGATCTCTTCATCTCTCTGACGACGGCCTCTCGTAGTCTGGACCAGGACGACATTCCAGGGGTTCTTGATGTTTTTGAATGGCTTCAACCTGATGGCTCCATAGCATTGTCCACCACAATTCTTGTTCTGATCTCTGTATATATTTATTTAGCAAAGCGTTGATGCGAAAAGGATATTGCTATGACTGGTAGCGAGAGAGTCCGTTTTTTAGTGATCATTTCTGCTGAACCGAGCCAGATTCCGATAGCGAGTGAACAGATAGCACGGCAGCTTTCAAGGCAATTCGGAGGTGCCACCATACTGGGTGGGACGGATTTCTCTCTGTTAACCGGATACTGGGCCGAGGATGGCCACGCTTTCAAGGACATCTATAGTGGCACGGTTCATAAAGAGTCTGTGTTCGGAGTCATGCTTATGGTTGTCCCGGAAGATGAGGAAAAGGCTTTTTCCGGAATTCAGAACGCTGTGAAACAGGCAGTATCAGATTTCGACCTGCTTTGCCGGCATATTCATGTGGAAGTGAGCTCCGTGGGTTCACGGCACTTCGATGTTCGCGAAGTGGGGAATTGACGGAAGGCCGGGCCAGATACCAATCCACTTGACCTGAGCGGATTGGAGGAGGGTCGGCGGGTAGCGACATGAGCTGCCGCTACCCGATGCTGCGGGGGTCAGCTGAACTCAGGCTCAAACGGCTTGCCTCCAGCAACCCGTTTCATCCACGCCATGTCCAGCGGAACCAGCACGTTCAGGGCGAACAGCACCCAGCCCAGGGGCTGCAGGCTGGCTGCAAACCACACCATCAGGGCAAGGGCCAGCAGGCTCCAGGTTACATCGGCAGCAATCATCAGGTTTAAGAACCTCTCCTGCCACCGTTCATTGATAGCCATGGCGACCATGTCCACGCACCACAGCAGCATGATAATGCCGACTACCAGGTAGAAGGTTGCGCCGGGGCCTCCCGCCCACCGGGCAATCGGCTCAGCGGCCAGAATCAGAGCCAGCGCCAGGGGCGTGGAGAGGAATACATCACTCAGGATGATTTGCTTCACACTGAATCGACGGACCAGGTTTTTCATAGGATCACCTCAATGGGGTTTCGCAATGTGTTTGACTACACTGCAAAGCTTCTACCCGGGCGGGGACAGACTCAATTACCTGTGGGGTAATGGCGCAGCCTACCCTCGGCTACGATAATGGCTGAACACTCGACATTGACAGGAAACCCAATGAGCGCCTTCGGTACGCTGTTCAGAGAAATGCGGCAGGGTAAGCGCCTGAGCCAGATGGATTTCGCCCTTGTGTGCGAGGTGTCCTCAAAACACATCAGCTTTCTGGAAACCGGCCGCAGCCAGCCCAGTAAAGGCATGGTTCTGCATCTGGCGCAGATGCTGCAGGCGGACCTGGCCGGAACCAACCGCCTGTTGTCAGCGGCGGGTTACAGCCAGGTATACTCCGACCAGGACTTGAGCGCGCCCGGCATGGCCATGATCAGGGAGGCGCTTGAACACCTGTTGCAGGGGCATCTGCCGTATCCGGCGGTGGTGTTCGACCACGAGTATTATCTGGTGATGGCCAACCAGGCCATGCAGGCGATGATGGCAAGAATGATAGCGCTGGGCGCTCAGTTTCCGGCGCGGCCAAACTTTCTGCTGTCGCTGCTGGATGATCATGGCATGAAACCCTTTGTGGGCGATTGGGAGGCTATCGCCTGCCACATGCTGCAACGTGTCTACCATGAACATCTTGCCGGCCCCTTTCGGGATCAGCCCAATCGATTGCTGGAGCAGGCACTGACTGTGCCCGGCGTGCCGGAAAACTGGAAAAGCCACGTGGTGGAACACCTGGACTACCCGGCGATTCCGTTTACCCTGAACCTGGGGGACCAACAGCTCAGGATCTTTTCCACCATCGCAACC
>CAZFPG010000335.1:0-4072 GCA_964521055.1 uncultured Marinobacter sp. | reverse complement strand
CTGCCCCGGCGCGTCGTCGGCGGGACATGGATAGGTCACCGAACCTTCACGCTCCAGACGGGACCAGGAGATATGATCGAGTGAGTGCATTCCCTGTTTCATCTCGGCGAAAACCTGCTCCGGGCCGGCGTAATTCCAACCCAGCCCGAAATGCCGGGCAATTTCCTGGATAATCCACCAATCGGGCTTTGCCTCTCCTGGTGGCGCCAACGCGGCACGGCCCATTTGCACCTGCCGATTGGTGTTGGTGACAGTGCCTGATTTCTCCGACCAGGCGGCGGCAGGCAGGATAACATCGGCAAACTGGGCGGTCTCGGTGACGAACAAATCCTGCACCACCAGGTGCTCCAGGGCACCGAGCGCGGCTCGTGCGTGGGTCAGATCGGGATCGGACATCGCGGGGTTTTCGCCGAGAATATACATGCCCTTGATGGTCCCGGCCACGATGGCGTCCATAATCTCCACGACGGTGAGGCCCGGCTCAGGGTCAAGTTTGTAGCCCCAGAGTTCTTCGAAAGCGGCCCGCAGCTGGGTATCCCCCACCGGTTGGTAGTCCGGCAGTACCATGGGAATCAGGCCGGCGTCGGACGCGCCCTGCACATTGTTCTGACCACGCAATGGATGCAGGCCAGTGCCGGGCCGGCCAGTCTGGCCGCACGTCAGGGCCATTGAAATCAGGCAGCGAGCATTGTCGGTACCATGCACGTGCTGGGAAATGCCCATGCCCCAGAAGATCATCGCCCTGTCGGCGCCGGCGTAGGCTCGGGCCACTTCGCGAATGACCTCTGGCTCAACACCGCAGAGTGGGCTCATTACCTCTGGAGTCATATCCGCGACACTGGCTGCAAGTGCCTCGAAGCCCTCGGTGTGGGCATCAATGTAGGCCCGGTCATAGAGTTGTTCGCTGATAACCACATTAAGCATGGCGTTAAACAGTGACACGTCGCCACCCGGCGAGAAACGCAGGCAGCGCCAGGCATAGGCATCCAGCGCCTGGCCCCGGGGATCGATGATGATCAGTCTGGTGCCGTTCCGTGCCGCCTGCTTGAAATAGGTGGCGGCCACCGGGTGGTTCACGGCAGGATTGCAGCCGATGAGGATCACCACATCCGACTGAAGCGCCTGCATGAAGGAGGCGGTCACTGCGCCGGAGCCCAGGCATTCCATCAGCGCCGCCACGGAACTGGCGTGGCAAAGCCGCGTGCAGTGGTCCACGTGGTTGGAGCCGAAACCGGTGCGCACCAGCTTCTGGAACAGCCAGGCCTCTTCATTGGAGCACTTGGCGCTGCCGAAGCCGGCGAGCGCGCTCGGGCCGTGCTTGCCTTTGAGTTCAATCAACCCAGTTGCCGCCTGATCCAGTGCCTCTTCCCAACTCGCTTCTCTGAAGTGGGTCAAGGGGTTGACCGGGTCAAAGTCAGGGTCGAGACCCTTGGGCACGCCCTCCCGGCGGATCAGGGGCCGGGTAAGCCGTGCCGGGTGCGCGGGATAATCAAAGCCGAAACGCCCCTTTACACAGAGCCGGCCCTGGTTTGATGGCCCATCCCTGCCTTCAACAAAAAGGATGCGCCCTTGTTGCCCGTTTTCCTCGGAAGGCTCGTCTTTTACGTGATAGGTCAACTGGCAGCCCACCCCGCAATAGGGACACACGGAATCCACCATGCGATCAGCCACCGCGGAGTCTCCACGGCCTTCATCATCGATCAGGGTGGCGGGCATCAACGCCCCGGTTGGGCAGGCCTGCACGCATTCGCCGCAGGCAACACAGGTGCTGTCTCCCATGGGGTCATCAAAGTCGAAGACGACCTTGGACGCCGCGCCCCGGTGCGCCAGCCCGATAACGTCGTTGCCCTGTACTTCGCGGCAGGCGCGCTCGCATAAGCCGCAGGTGATGCAGGCGTCCAGGTTGACGCTCATGGCGGAATGGGTACTGTCATGACCCTTGGCGTGCGGCAGCGATTCCAACCGCGCTTCCACATGGTGAACCGTGGGCTCCTCGCGCTCTGAACGGGCCGGGAGGCGCTGGCGCACGGCACTGGCATCGATGGCCAGTTGATCCACCGTATGCCACAGGTGGCTGGATCGGTCCGGGCTGCTCTCGAGTTCAGGCTGGTCGGCAAGCAACAACTCCAGCACCCCTCTGCGGGCCTCCTGGGCACGGGCGGAGCCGCCACTTCGCACAACCATGCCGGGCGCCGCCTCGCGAATGCAGCTTGCTGCAAGCACCCGCTCGCCTTCCACTTCCACCATGCAGGCGCGGCAATTGCCATCCGCACGGTAGCCTGGCGAGTCTTTAAAGCAGAGGTGCGGGATGGTCTCACCGGCGCGTTTGGCCACCTGCCACAGGGTTTCGCCGGGGTAAGCCTGAACTTCAACGTCGTCCAGTGTCAGGGTAAAGCTTGTGTTGGAATTGCTCATGGCAGCCTCCCTACCCTTTGGCAATCAGGTTTTGGCTGGCGAGTTCGCTACGGAAATCTCGCAGCAGGCTCAGCACCGGATTGGGAGCGGCCTGGCCCAGGCCACAGATGGAGGCATCCGCCATCACCCTGGCCAGTTGCTGTAGCGTTTCTTCATCCCAGGTGTTGCGCTCCAGCAACGTGAGCATTTTCTCGGTGCCCACACGGCAGGGAGTGCACTGCCCGCAGGATTCATCCGCAAAGAAGCCCAGAAGGTTAGCAGCCGCGTCAGCCAGGTTGTCCTGATCCGACAGAATGATCACAGCGGCGGAACCAATAAAACAGCCATGTTCCTGCAGCGTATCGAAGTCCAGGGGAATGTCGGCTTTGGTGGCAGGCAGTATTCCGCCGGAGGCGCCGCCGGGCAGATAGGCCGCCAGGTGATGCCCTTCAGCCATACCGCCGCAGTATTCCTCGATCAACTCATTGAGAGTGATTCCCGCAGGCGCAACATGAACGCCGGGCCGGGCGACCCGTCCGGAAACCGAAAAGCTGCGAAGACCGCGACGACCATGCCGCCCCTGACTGGCGAACCATTCGGCGCCCTGTGCGTGGATGCGCGGGATCCAGTAAACCGTCTCGACGTTATTCACCAGAGTGGGCTGATCAAAGAGCCCTTTCTGGGCAACGAAGGGTGGACGATGGCGTGGCTTGCCGGGCTTGCCCTCCAGGGACTCGATCAGGGCGGATTCCTCGCCGCAGATATAGGCCCCAGCGCCACGGCGCAGGATGATAAAACCCGGCTCGACGATTTCCGCAGCTTCCAGTTCGGCAATGGCTTCGATAAGCACTCGATGCAGCCCGGGGTATTCGTCCCGCAGATAAATGTATAGGGCCTTCGCCTCAACCGCCCAGGCGCTGACCAGCGCGCCCTCCAGGAATCCATGGGGTTCACGCTCCAGGTAATAGCGATCCTTGAAAGTGCCAGGTTCACCTTCGTCGGCGTTAATCACCGCGTAGCGTGGCCCCGGCTCGGCCCGTACCGCCTGCCACTTACGGAAGGTGGGAAATCCCGCCCCGCCCAGTCCGCGCAGGCCGGCGTGCTCGAGCTCACTGGCGAGCGTATCAACGCTCACCCTGCCCTCCTGGCAATCCATCAGCAGTTGATACCCGCCGGCCGCACGATAATCCGCCAGACGCTGCCAGGAGATTTCCTCCGGCTGAACCTGCCCCTGTTCTACCGCCGCAGCCACACTCATGTCGTTGGCGTACAGAACATGATGATGCCCCACGGCCACCACGGGCGCCGTTTCGCAGCGCCCCATGCAGGGCGCGCGCCGTACCCTCACCTGGGCGGGGTCAGCCCCCGCAACCAGAGCCTTATGCAGTGCCTCCGCTCCGGCCAGGCGACAGGAGAGCGAGTCACACACCCGCAGGGTCAGTTCAGGCGGTGGCACTTGTTCGTCATGAATAACATCGAAATGGGCGTAGAAGGTGGCGGTTTCATAAATGGCTGCCATCGGCAGGTTCATGAAGGACGCCAGGGCCCTGATCGAGGGTGGGGTCGGGAAGCCCGCCGGGCTCGCGACGCACCTGTACCCGGAGATCCCGATCTGGCGGGTCCAGCTCCCCGCGGTCGCGCTCTATCCGTCGCCTGGCCCGAATGTCGTTGCCGGCGT
>CAZFPG010000334.1:0-4100 GCA_964521055.1 uncultured Marinobacter sp. | reverse complement strand
TGGCCAGCTTGCCATCTTCCGCAAAGCCCATCAGCTGGGTTTCAAACTGCTCTTCGCGCATTTTCTTGAGTTCTACGGGCGAGGGCAGCTGGTAAGACTCCATCGGCGAGTTGGTGGCACGCTCCAGTGTACGCAACCAGCTGCGCTCGCGGGGAGTCACCAGCAGAATCGCCTTGCCTTCGCGGCCGGCACGGCCGGTGCGGCCAACCCGGTGGATGTAGGCCTCGGTGTCGTAGGGCACGTCGTAGTTGATGACGTGGGTGATCCGGGGCACATCCAGGCCACGGGCCGCCACATCGGTTGCTACGAGAATGTCTTTTCTGCCACGCCGCAGATCTTCCACCGTCTGCTCACGCTGGCGCTGGTTCAGGTCACCGTTAAGTGGTGCCACCGCGTGCCCGCGAGCTGACAGCTTTTCGGCCAGCAGCGTGGTTTCCGCCTTGGTGCGCACGAAGACGATGGCAGCGTCCAGAGGCTCTACTTCAAGGATACGCGTCAGGGCGTCCAGTTTACGCTCGGCATAAACCGGCAGTACGAACTGGGAAATGCGCTCAACCGTGCGGGTCTCGCTCTCGATCTTTACTTCCGTTGCATCGCGCAGGTAGGTCTGGGCAACCTTTTTGATCTGTGGCGGCATGGTGGCGGAGAACAGGGCGCGCTGACAGTTTTCCGGGGTCTTCGCCAGGATCGCTTCCACATCATCAATGAAGCCCATGCGAAGCATCTCGTCGGCTTCATCAAGCACCAGGGCCTTGAGGCTGTCCAGCTTCAGGGTGCCCTTGCGCAGGTGGTCCAGCATGCGGCCCGGGGTGCCCACGATTACCTGGGCGCCACGGCGCAGCCCCTTGATCTGGGGATAGAAATCCTGGCCGCCATAGATAGGCAGCACATGGAAGTTGCGGAACTTGCTGGCATAGGTTGTAAATGCCTCGGCCACCTGGATGGCCAGCTCACGTGTGGGCGCCAACACCAGAATCTGCGGCTCCATAAGGGAGGCGTCGATACGGCTCAGCAGCGGCAGCGCAAAAGCGGCCGTTTTCCCGGTGCCGGTCTGGGCCACGCCCAGCAAGTGTTTACCGGCCAACAGCGCAGGAATAGTCTGGGCCTGTATGGGAGAGGGTTTTTCATAGCCGACGGCGGCAACAGCTTCAAGGACAGCTGGATCCAGGCCGAGTTCGGCAAAAGACAATTCAGACATTAATGTACTCGGAATTCGGAGGGTAGGGCATTGCAATGCAATGCATGTTGTGGCGGGGATTATAACTGGTTTCTCTGGTCTTTAACACGGCTAATGCCTGGGGGGCTGTAGGTAGTTGCCGGAGCCGACAGTTGCGTTGCGATAAGATATTGGGCAATCTCCAGACTGTTTCGGATAGGATGCTAATGAGGCAAGTCGATGAATTTTGAAAATCTACTGGAAGTGGCCGCAAGCGGTGAAGAGGTCACCATCCCATCCTCCTGGGCTCAGGGGCGTGCTACTTTCGGGGGCCTGATTGCGGCGTTGGTGTTCGACCGGATGGCACATGTTGTGGTGCCCGGACGGCCGATGCGATCCATGCAGGTGTCTTTTGTAGGTCCGGTAACGCCGAACGAGCCCGCCGTTCTGGAGGCCGAGATTCTGCGGGAGGGGAAGGCTGTCAGTCAGGTTATGGGGCGCATTGTCCAGGGAGGAGAGCCCCGGCTGGTGGCTCTGGCGAGTTTTGGGGGCGACAGGGAGTCCGCAGTTGCCCTGGAACCGCTCCCTGCCCCGGAAGCCCGGGCGGTTGCAGACTGCCAGTCGTTGTCGTACATCAAGGGTGTCACCCCCGAGTTCACTCAACATATTGAAATGCGGTGGGCGTTTGGTGGCTTTCCGTTCAGTGGTGTTGGTGGTCGCGAGATGGGAGGCTGGATGCAGTTCCGGGAGGCGCCGGCAGCCATTACCGATGCGCACATTGTTGCCCTGGTGGATGCCTGGCCGCCTGCAGTGCTGCCACATCTGAAATCGCCGGCGCCCGCGAGTTCCCTGAGCTGGGCGCTGGATATCATGCATCCAAGGCCGGAAATCGGGCCCGATGACTGGTTGCTTTACCGTGCCACAATTGACCAGGCCGGTGCCGGCTATGGCCATACCCAGGCTGGTATCTGGACCAGCCGGGGCGAGTTGGTTGCAACCAGCCGGCAGACGGTAACGGTTTTCGGGTAAGGCGTGGCGGTGTCAGGCCGCCATTTCGGACTTGCACGCATCGATGATGATGCGGGCGAAGTCGTCCGGGGAATCTTCCTGGAGGAAATGGCCACCCCGCAACGTGATATGGGGCTGGCCCAGGGCGCCGGGTATGCGGCGTTGCATATATCGGTCACCGCCCCGGGTTATGGGGTCGCCGCTGCTGAAGCAGGTAATAAACGGTTTCTTCCACTTCTCCAGGACACGCCACGCTGCCTTGTTGGCCTCGCTGGCGGGGTCGTCGGCAGACACCGGAACCAGTTTCGGGAAAGCCCGCGCTCCGGCCTTGAATTCGGCACTGGGGAAGGGGGCTTCATAGGCAGCGATTTCGGCCTTGCTCATGGTTCTTTCCGTTCCCAACTGGACGATCCGGCCTGCCGGGAACCAGGGGCTGTGAGTGGCGAAGGCTTTCCACAGCGAAAATACGGCGGGTACTGGTGTTTCGCCGGTTGGAAGCATGCCATTGCCCACGATAATCCGCCGGAAAAGCTGCGGGTGCTCCGCGGCAAGGCGCAGGCCCAACAATGAGCCCCAATTCTGACAAACCAGAGTGATATTTTTCAGGTCCAGTGCTTTCAGCCATTGGGAAAGCCAAGTTATATGGCGTTCATAGCTGTAGTCGTCCACGCTGGCGGGTTTGTCGGATTTCCCGAAGCCCACCAGGTCGGGGGCCAGTACGCGGTGGCCCGCTCCTGCTACCAGCGGAATCATGTGCCGGTACAGGTACGACCAGGACGGCTCTCCATGCAGCATCAGCACCGGTGCGGCCTCGCTCGGGCCTTCGTCTACATAGTGCATTCTCAGGCCTGGCTCGACGTCCAGATAATGAGGAGAAAAAGGGTAATCCGGAAGACCTGCGAAGCGGGCTTCATCGGTTCTCAGAATACGCATGCCATCGACTGTCCTGACTGAGTGGTTGCGTGGCTGGATTGTCTCAGCCTTTCATGAGTCAGGATAAATCAGATGGAAATTTTGTGTGTTTGGTTTACGTAACAGTGCGTTGGCTGTTTGAATCAGGACGCCTTGCTGACCAGATCCGCCGCACCTTCAAGGCCCGCCAGTGCTGTGTCGCAGCAGTTCAGGGCCCGGCAATCGTCCGCTGAACATAGGGCGATGGTGTGGCAGTTGATGCCGTAGGTATGTTGCTCTCCGTTCCGGAAAATCCGGCCACGGGAAAGTGTGGAGCGGCAATGCCCGCAAAGCAGGGTTGGTATTGCGCTGCTTTCAGCGGCAATAGCGTGATAATGCTCTGTATGTGTCATAAAAAACCTCCCGATACTTTCAAACTAAGGGCGAACTGTGACAATTCAAAGTCGGTAGCCCTTAAATTTAATCTGAAGTACGAAAAGCACGTGGTCCAGGCTCATTTTCGTAAATCCGACAGTCAGTGGTCGGCGTCGCCAATCGGCCGGCGGTTGGAGCGCTTGTCTTCCCAGTCAAGGGATTTCGGGTCGTACCAGCCGATGCGATCGAGAACTTTGTCCCGGGTAGCGGGGGACAGGGTTGGCCACAATTCCAGGAATTCTTCGAGCCCCTGTTCCCTCTGGCGTAACTGCTTGCCCTGCAGTCGCCGGATGATGCGGGGAAGGTGCAGGGCTTCTCCCAGTTGCCCGGGCACGAGCACTTCCTGGCCCATCACCTTGCGCCGATGGGTTCTGGCTGCCAGCACACGGTGAAGGGCAATGGCCGCATCCAGCGCTGTTTCCACATCAAACTCTTCGCTATCCAATGTCTGACCTGTTTAACGAATGACCAATAACCGTCCACTATAACCCGAAAGCCGCTGGACTGGCCACGGCGCCGTGGTAGGCTAGTGTCCCGTCTGGTTAATTCGTTGACCTACTGCGAGCCGCTGGGGCCTCTGGCCAAGGCGCCAGTCCGCAGGTGTGGTGGT
>CAZFPG010000333.1:0-4111 GCA_964521055.1 uncultured Marinobacter sp. | reverse complement strand
AAGTGCAATTTCCCGAAAGTTGAGGGGTAAATCCCCCTTTTCGTCGCGCAAGCTGTTCAGGGCGAAGTTCTTACGACGCTCATGGATCGCGGTCAGGTGCACCGCTTGGTCAATTTCTTCACTATTAAGGTAGAGCTTAACCGGCCTGTTCTTGTCATTGTGAGCAAAAAGGTCGCCAGAAGGCCAGTTGGCGACTCCGGCAACACAATCAAACAACCCAACAAACCGGATACGCACATGATCCGGCCAAGAAATCTCCTTCTTATCAAAGGCTTTTGCCAGGCTGCCGGAACGTCCCAGCATAATTTCGTTGGCTGCATGACGCGCGGCTGCGGCACCTCGACTGAAGCCAAACAGGTCAATAGTCATCTGATCAACCGACCTACCCTGAGCATCTATCAGCACCTGCTGGGATAATTCCGAAAAGGCCTTTTCAACTTGCCTGATGACGCCTGTATCTCCCAACCCAGTAGCAGCCCCATACACATTGTCGTCACTCCCTGTTTTCGATCCGACTCCCGGTTCGTAGATCGCATATCGATATTTGACAATATCGTCCGACACCACGTTGTCACTGATATACAGATCTCTGAGTTTGGCCACATTACTGGGCACATTCGTATAACTTGCCCCGGACATTAACCCTATTCGACGCTCACACTCCTCCTGATTAATCTCGTCGTTTTCATAAGGAATCAGACATTCATTTTCCAGATACTCGATAAAGCCACGGGTATTCGTTGCGTTATTCAAAGTCCCATCCGTGAATATCCCAACCTCCAGATGAATACCAGGCAATTCCTTCGACGTGCTGTTTTCGGTTGCCGGGCCGGAAGTGGCAGCAAGCGGCATAATCGAAGCAGAACCACCCAGGGGCAGGCTTAGTGCCTTTTCATTTGAGGACTGGCTCTGGCGCCTTTCAGCATTACGCCGAATCTGCATTTCCGTGCCGAAGGTCCGGCTTGGAATTCCCCCGATCCCCCTGGGATTACTGTCACGCAACTGTTCCGGTGTAACCGCCCACTCGTTCAGTTTTGCCACGTCATTTTCAAGAAAAGCACCGACAATCAGCGTGTTTACGGTCCATCGACCGCCACCGGGCAGGTTGTCGTCTACCCGCCAGGTAACCACCGGGGATACCGGCATGCCATCCACGGGGCCGTGAACCAGTAGCAGTTCGCCATTACGAACCTGTTTCTCGAGGGAGCCGGGATAATCGTTGCGCCCATAGGGATTGTGGGAGCTGTCGTGGGGAAGCCTCAATGCGGACACCGGCCCGGCCAGCAGTTGCCGGATCTTACCGGCAGCCAGAAAAGGACTTTCTATACGGGGAAGATCATAAGCGGTCAAATCCATTGACCGGACAAGTTTCATCGTCACCACTCCTTGCTGACGTTGTTGAATCTGCTGCGGACAAAAACTTTACCCGGATTGGCCGGCCAGATAAAGGCCATCCTGGCCGTTATCCGGGGACTCCGTCACACTTCTATGTCGGCCATATTGCCGTAAGTCTCAAGCCATACCCGCCGATCAGAGGCCCGCTTTTTACCCAGCAGCATGTCCATGCGGCTGTCAGTGTCGTCGCCATCAGCAATGGTGAGCATCACCAGCCGACGGGTATCCGGGGCCATGGTGGTCTCGCGAAGCTGGAGCGGGTTCATCTCACCCAGACCCTTGAAGCGGGTAACGGAGATTTTGCCACGGCGGTTTTCCGCGGCGAGGCGGTCGAGGATACCCTGCTTTTCGTGCTCGTCCAGGGCATAGAAGGTTTCCTTGCCCAGGTCCACCCGGTACAGCGGCGGCATGGCAACGAACACATGGCCGGCGGCAACCAGCGGGCGGAAATGTTTGACGAACAGCGCACACAGCAGGGTGGCGATGTGCAGCCCGTCGGAATCGGCATCGGCAAGGATGCAGATCTTGTTGTACCGCAGGCCATCGAGCTTGTCCGAGCCCGGGTCGACCCCGATGGCAACGGCAATATCGTGAACTTCCTGGGAGGCGAGTATTTCGTTGGAGTCCACTTCCCAGGTATTGAGAATTTTACCTCGCAGAGGCATCACCGCCTGGAATTCCCGGTCCCGGGCCTGTTTGGCAGAACCACCCGCCGAGTCCCCTTCTACCAGGAAAAGTTCGGAGCGATTGCTGTCACTGCCGGAGCAGTCCGCCAGCTTGCCGGGCAGCGCCGGGCCGGAGGTGACCCGTTTACGGGCGACTTTCTTGCTGGCACGGAGACGGCGCTGGGCGTTGCTGATAAACAGCTCGGCCAGTGCCTCGGCGATGTCGGTATGTTGGTTCAGCCACAGGCTGAAGGCGTCCTTGACCACGCCAGAGATAAACGCGGCAGCCTCACGGGACGACAGGCGCTCCTTGGTCTGGCCCGAAAACTGGGGCTCCTGCATTTTGAATGACAGCACGTAGGCGCACCGCTCCCAGATATCTTCCGGGGACAGCTTCACACCGCGGGGCAGCAGGCTGCGGAACTCACAGAATTCCCGCATGGCTTCCAGCAGGCCGGTACGCAGGCCGTTAACGTGGGTGCCACCCTGGGCAGTGGGAATCAGGTTAACATAGCTTTCCATCACCGCCTCGCCACCTTCCGGCAGCCACTGGATGGCCCAGTCCACGGCTTCCTTGTTACCGGAAAAGCTGCCGGTGAAAGGCTCCAGCGGAACCGCCTCGATGTCCGCCAGTTCGGTACGCAGGTAGTCACGTAACCCGCCTTCGTAACACCATTCATCCTTGTCGCCGGTCTGCTCCTGCAGGAAGGTGACATTCAGGCCCGGACAGAGTACGGCTTTGGCACGCAGATTATGGCGTAAACGGCTGACGGAGAATTTCGGGCTGTCGAAGTAACTGGAATCCGGGGTGAACTTCAGCCGGGTGCCGGTGTTACGCTTGCCAACAGTGTCCACAACCTCAAGATCGGTTTGCTTGTGGCCATTCTCGAAGGTCATCCGGTGCAGCTGTCCGTCCCGTTTGATCAGGACTTCGAGGTGCGTCGACAGGGCATTGACCACAGACACCCCCACCCCGTGCAGACCGCCGGAGAAATTGTAGTTGCCCTGGGTGAACTTGCCGCCGGCATGAAGACGGGTAAGGATCAGCTCAACACCGGGAACACCATGCTCCTTGTGCATGTCCACGGGCATGCCGCGGCCATCGTCTTCCACGCTGAGCGAGCCATCACTGTGGAGAATCACATCGATGCGGCGGGCATGGCCTGCCAGAGCTTCGTCAACGCTGTTATCAATGACTTCCTGGGCCAGATGGTTGGGGCGACTGGTGTCGGTGTACATGCCCGGGCGTTTGCGAACCGGGTCCAGACCACTCAGAACTTCAATGGCATCGGCGTTGTACTGTTTCTGGCTCATGGGAAGGAAGCGACTCCACGGGTTTGTTATAAAGCTGGCCCATAGCTTAGGGATTCGCGGGCAAAGATCAACGGTTGATTTGCACCGGTGAGGATTGGTGCAGCTGCCAGAGAGCTATCGATCGCGTGTGATGGTATCCAGGCCTTCGCCAGAGACTCTGAGCCGTTCCCAATCATCCGGGCTGATGGCAATGACGGCACAGGGAGTGGTCAGTGCCTGGGTGACCATGGCATCAGCTGCCGGCTCCCGGGCATTGAGGGTCAGTTCGAGCACATCATCAGCGATCTCGGCAGATTCGAGGGTGACACCATAGCCCCCGGTGGACTTCTGGCCCAGGCCCACGAGCACCAGATGCTCCTGCTCCAGATCAAGCGCGCGGAGCTGGTTCATGGAAAGGTTCCCGGATGGCAGGCTCTCCAGCCTGTCCAGCTCGCTGGCATTGCTGATATAGACCAAACCTGGTGCCGTCAGGCCGCAATGGTCGGATTCCGTAACCTGCCGTGCCAGTGGGGCGCCCTCGGCGGTGGCGGAACGATTAACGGCACATCCGGCTACCAGTGTGACGGCAAGGGTCAGAGCCGTCATGTGTATGAAAGGTATCGTCAACGGTTGTTCTCCACGCTACGGACTGGTTCGCTGCCCTGCCCTTCGCTGCCATGTGATTTCAGGCGGTAGCCTTCAAATCCCACCCGAGGCAGACCCATGGCAGAGATGGTGGGGCGGCGGAAACTGGTGCT
>CAZFPG010000332.1:0-4121 GCA_964521055.1 uncultured Marinobacter sp. | reverse complement strand
GATGTCTTTTGCCCGGGATGTATCGTCCCAGGTCCTGTTCCTGCATCAGGGCGTGATCGAGGAGCAGGGCACTCCCGATAAGGTTTTTGACAATCCGGATTCGGAACGAATGAAGCAGTTTCTGGCTCCCAAGTTCTGATGTGCGTGCTATCTTGAAATCAGCAAAAAGGCAGACCACTGCCGATAATAAAGCCCACAAGGCAAATAACGACTGGAGAAGTGACTCATGAAAAAACTGATTGTTGCAGCAAGTGTCGCCCTGGCCATGATGGCAGGCGTTGCTCACGCCCAGGAACGAAATCTACGCATCGCATTCGACGTGCCCTACGAGCCGTTCGAGTACAAGGATGAAAACGGCGAGCTGACCGGTTTCGAAGTGGAACTGGCTGAAGCCATGTGTGAAGAAATGAACGCCAACTGCGAATTTGTTATCCAGGCGTGGGACGGCATGATTCCGGGCCTGCTGGCACGCAAGTTCGACCTGATCATGTCCTCCATGTCCATCACCCCGGAACGGGCTGAGCGGGTGCTGTTCTCCGACCCGTACTACAACACCCCGGGTGGCTGGTTCGGCCCTGAAAGCTTCGATACCGACGTAACCGACATGGAAGCTATGGAGGGGATGACCGTTGGCGTACAGCGCGGCACCACCATGGACACCTATGTGACCGAGGAAATGGGCGGTGTGGTCTCCATCAAGCGTTACACCACCGCAGACGACATGGTTCTGGACCTGGAAGGCCAGCGCCTGGACGTGGTCTTCGTAGACTACCCGGTGGGTGAGCAAACCGTCCTGAGCAAGGATGGCTTCAAGGAAGTTGGCGAGCCGGTCAAGCTGGGCGAAGGCGTGGGCGTTGCCATGCGCAAGCGCGACAAGGAGCTGGCGGAAGAGGTCAATGCGGCCCTTGCCACACTGAAGGAAGATGGTACCTACGACACCATCATGGAAAAGTACTTCGAATACGACATCAAGATGTAAAACAGGCCAAGGGGCAGCCGCTTTGGCTGCCCCCGCTTACCGGATGTTCCCATGATCGACTTGAAAGGCTACGGGCCGGCCCTGCTGGACGGGGCAATGGTCACCATTGAACTGGCCTTCCTTTCCCTTGCCCTCGCGGTGATTCTCGGACTTGTTGGCGCCTCTGCCAAGCTGTCCAAAAGCCGTGTAGCCATAGGGGTAGCCACTACCTATACCACCCTGATCCGTGGCGTACCGGACCTGGTGATGATGCTTCTGTTTTACTACGGCGGTCAGGTGGCCGTTAACAACCTGTCTGACTATCTGTACGACGCCCATGGCGTGGATTTCTTTTTCCAGTTTGATCCGTTTATCGCCGGCGTACTCACTATCGGCCTGATCTTTGGCGCCTACATGGCAGAGACCTTCCGTGGCGCCTTCCTTGCCGTTGAAAGCGGCCAGATTGAAGCGGCACGTGCCTACGGTTTCAGCCGCTGGCGCACGTTCCACAGGATCATCTTCCCGCAAATGCTACGCCATGCCCTGCCCGGTATTGGCAACAACTGGCAGGTGTTGCTGAAAACCACCGCACTGGTTTCCATTATTGGCCTGACGGATATGGTGCGTGTAGCGGAGGAAGCCGCCAAGGCGGAGCGCATGCCATTCCATTTCTTTATTCCGGTGGCGTTTGTCTACCTCAGCCTGACGGCCGGTTCCGAGCTGTTTATCAAGTGGCTAACCAAGCGCGCCAATGTCGGCGTGGTACAGGGGGGCTGAACCATGCCGGAATTTCTCGCTGAGCTGCTCAACCAGAACGATATCTTTACCGCGTCCACCATCATGGAATACTGGGGCGGCCTGGTTACCACCGTGCAACTGGTTTTCCTGTCACTGGTACTTGGCCTGGTACTGGCCGTTCCACTGGCGATCATGCGCACATCGAAAAACCCACTGATCAATATGCCAGTGTGGCTGTATACCTATGTTTTCCGGGGCACCCCCCTGCTGATTCAGCTGTATATCATTTACTACGGCCTTGCCCAGATTGAAGGCATACAGCAGACGTTCTGGTGGGATATCTTCCGTGAGGCATTCTACCCCGCACTGCTGGCCTTCACCCTGAACACCGCCGCCTACACCACGGAAATCATTCGTGGTGCCATTGTGGCAACTCCCCACGGTGAAATTGAGGCTGCCAAGGCCTATGGAATGAGCTGGGCACTGCGGATGCGCCGGATTATTCTGCCCAGTACCGCCAGGCGTGCTGTGCAGGCATACTCCAATGAAGTGATTTTCATGCTTCATGCCAGTGCAATCGCCAGTGTGGTAACACTAGTGGACCTGACCGGGGCAGCGCGGAATATCTATTCCCGGTTCTATGCACCTTTTGATGCGTTTATCTTTGTGGCACTGCTGTATATGGCACTGACTTTCTTGCTGGTATTTGCATTCCGCAAGCTGGAAAATTATCTGTTGCAACACCAGAGGCCTGTTAGCGGCTGAGTCTGGTTTGGGCGCAGGGGAGGCACATGAGCGTACGTGAATTGCTTTTTGGTCCTGGCCGCGACTGGCTTTCCCATACCCTGTCCACAGCCGAGCATGCATCCTCGGAAAAAGTCGTGGTGCTGGAGGATGGTACCGGCCTGCAGCGCCAGGATACCGGCCTGCTGTACCTGGAACCACCGGCCGGGCGCCCCAACCCCAATAACGAGTCACTGATTGTTTCAGCCGGCGTTCACGGTAACGAAACCGCCCCTATCGAGGTTCTGAATAATCTGCTGAACGAACTGCTCGATGACCAGTGGCAGCTTGCCTGCCCAGTGCTCCTGATTCTGGGCAATCCTCCGGCGATGGATGCCGGCAAGCGGTTTATCGATGCGAATCTCAACCGGCTGTTCGGGGGCGCCCATAACAGGCCCGAATACCGGGGTCTCCCGGAGGCCGCGCGCGCGCTGGCGCTAGAGCGGGCCTGCGAGGCTTTTGCCTCCAGGCATTCAGCCAACCTCTGTCATTATGACCTGCACACCGCCATTCGCCCTTCCCTGCGGGAGAGGTTTGCGCTCTATCCCTATGTGGCCGGCCGGGAATTGCCCCGGGAGCAGATCGATTTCCTGCTGGAGGCGGAGGTAGACACCCTGCTGATGCAGCACCGGGAAGGCACCACCTTTGCCTCGTTTTCCTCCACCGCACTCAAGGCACAAAGCTTTACCGTGGAGCTTGGCAAGGTAAGGCCGTTCGGGCAAAACGACCTCACCCGGTTTACCGGGATCAGCAATGCACTACGGCGGCGGATGAAGGGAGAGAAGCCACCGGAGCGGGCCGAGGCGCCCGGGCGGATAACGGTGTTCGAGGTGGTGCATGAAATCCTCAATACCGGCGACAGTTTTCGCTTTCTTGTGCCCGACGACGTCGCCAATTTCACCATGTACGAGCCGGGCACGTTAATCTGGGAAGACGACACCACCAGCTACCGGGTAGGCGATTCGCCCGAGGGCATAGTCTTCCCGAATCCCCACGTGCCCGTGGGCCAGCGGGTCGGCCTTATGGTGAAGCACCGGAACTAGGCCGGTGCGTTCTCGGGCTCTGCCACCTTACAACTGATCACACGGGTACAGACAGACGGCACGACCAGTAGCGTCAGCACCGTGGATGCCAGCAACCCGGAGATAATCGCCCAGGCCATGGGAGGCCACAGGGTGGAGCTTGAGAAGGCCAGTGGCAACAGGCCTGCTACGGTGGTGCCGGTGGTCAGCAGAATGGGCCGCGTGCGCTGCTCTACCGCCTTGCGGACGGCATCACGAATGCCATCCCCCTGCTCCAACTGCCGGTCCATAACATCCAGCAACACAATGGCGTTGTTCACCACAATGCCCACCAGTGCAATCACCCCCAGCAAAGACTGAAAGCCAAACGGCGACCCCGAAAACACCAGCCCCGGGAAGATCCCCACCGTTGCCAGCGGCACCGTCAGCAGGATAACCCCCACCCGACGGAAGGAATTGAACTGTATCAGCAGGAAGAACAGCAACAGCAGCACGCCGATTGGAGCCGTGGTCAGCAGGGCATTGTTGGCATCACCAGAGCCTTCGGAATCACCACCCATTTCCAGCCGAGTGCCGGGCGGTAGTGGATTCTCCTCAAGGGCCCTGTCCAACCCTTCCAG
>CAZFPG010000331.1:0-4127 GCA_964521055.1 uncultured Marinobacter sp. | reverse complement strand
ATAAGGGTGAAACCTTTCTCTTTTCTTGCTGCCATCTGATTCATCATATTCATGACCTACTCCTGCTTTCGCTGCTTTTTAAGTGTTTAGTTGATGACTTTGATTACTTCGCCATTGCTGGCGTCGTATTGAATGTTGTCGGTGCCGCCGTTGAGGTTGTACTCATAGGTGCATACGGAATCGCTTGCTGACGCTGTGTAATCGGTTGTGTCCCCGCTTGTAGCCATGGTTGGCGCATTGGATTGCATCAGGGCCAGCCAGAGATCCTGGCACTCCTGTGCGCTCATGGTATCCGGGTCGGTGTTGCCACTTACGCCCGTGGGCCAGCCGTCAGCACTTACGTCAACGTTCTCCTCACCAAACCCCGGCAGATCGGTCTGGGCGCCGGCGGCGCCACGAGCCGTCCATTGGGCTCGAACCAGGGCGACAGCAGCGGCATAGGCGCCAGAGGTGCCCTGGATGCTGGCCCGGTGCGCTTCGTCCGACAGCTCGGCGAACCTTGGCAGCGCGAAGGCTGCAAGTATGGCAAGAATGGATATCACCACCACCAGTTCAATCAGGGTGAAACCCCGTGTTTGGCGTTTTGTTGCTGTTATCGCCCTCATAGCTCGGCCTCCCAGAGGCTTGGTATCAATATTCGGCACGTTCGTTTGCACTTTTCCACTCCACCGGCTGTAGCTTCAGTCCGGACTGGAGGTCCGCTTCATCAAGGCGTCCATTGCCGTTGCTATCCGTGAACTCCACCGCCACAACCCACGCCAGGGCTGTATCGCCGCTTCCCCGCCTTTCTCCTATGGTTATCGGCTGGCGTGGTTGAAATATAACCTGCCCATGCCCGCCCGCCGTGTCATTTTTGTATCCTTTGTCACCGGCCTGTAACGGCCGGAAACACCATTGGCCCGTTTCCGGCTGCCCCTCGGGACAGATTCCCCCGTAAGGAGCCGGGGCAGACTCAAACCAGTCGAACGGATTTTTCACCGCCCAGCCGGTGAAGTGCGGCCCCTCTTGCAGTCGAACCTCCGCCCCTTTCACTACCAGCACGCTCCTGATCTGGTTGAGCATCAGCCGTGCGCCTTCCCGTTCCGCCCTCGCTGCTTCCCGTTCCACAACCCCCAGCAATACCCACCAGAGAACAAACAGGATGGCAATTGCCACCAGAAACCTCAGCCGACGGGCACTGGCATGCGCCGATGCCGCCGAGTACTTCGGGGCGGCCATTCAGCCACGCCCCATGGCGGCGGCCCCCAGGTCCCAAATGGGCAGGAACACGCCCAGCGCCAGAATCAATACCAGTATGCCCATGGCCACTATCAATATCGGTTCGATGGACTCAGCCAGCCGCTTGAGGCCGTAGTCCACGTCTTCATCGTAAAAATCCGCCACGTTCACCAGCATGTCGTCCACGGAGCCGGTTTCTTCGCCCACTGCAACCATCTGCAGGATCAGTGGCGTAAACATCTCGCTCTGCCGGGCGGTGCGCAACAGGCTTTCACCGCGCTCGATTCCCGCCCGCATCTCCTTGATGTGGCTGGATATCCAGGCGTTGTCGGTGGCATCCGAAACCACGGTCAGCGCGTGGGTTACGGGCATTCCCGCCGACAGCATACTGGCAAAATTCCGGGCAAACCGGCTCAACGTAATCAGCTCCAGCAAGGGGCCGATGATAGGAATTTTCAGCTTGTAACGGTCCCAGGTCAGCCGGCCCTGTTCCGTCTGTTTCCACTGCCGCAACAGCAGCGCTGTCACGGCGATGGCAAACAGCACGATGTACCAGTACCCCAACAGGAAATTGGAGGTGCCCACCAGCACCTGGGTCAGGAACGGCAGGTCGGCACCCAGCTTGTTGAACACGGCAGCAAACTTGGGGATGACCAGAAAGTTCACCACCATCAGGGCACCAAACAGGGCAATCACCACGAACATGGGGTAACGCATGGCCTGCTTGAGGCGTCGTTTGGTATCCCGCTCCAGCTCCAGGATGTCAGACAGGCGCTTGAAGGCGTCATCCAGCTGGCCGGTATTCTCGCCCACGTGAATCATGGCAATGAACAGTTCCGAGAACACCTTCGGATGCGCCTGCATGGCCGTAGCCATGGTAGAGCCACCTTCCAGGCGATCCGTCACATCATCCAGCACTTCGCTGAGCACCTGGGAGCGGGTGGTGTCCGCCAGCCCCCTCATGGTCCGGATCAGTGGAATGCCCGCTTTGGTCAGCGCATACATCTGCCGGCAAAATACGATCAGTTCATCGAGGGTGACCTTCTTGCGGAAAACCGGCAGTTTATTCAACCGATAGCCCAGGGACTCCCTCTCCTCCTGCGCGCGGATGGAAAGCGGCGTAACGCCACGGCGCATGAGTTCCGATGCCGCTGCCTCCGGGCTCGTGGCAGCCAGCGCACCCTGTTGCACGGCCCCCCTGCTGTCCTTACCCCGATAGCTGAACTGCATCAGGCACCTCCCTCACCGAGAGCGATATTCTGCGCGCTGTCCCGGGAAAGCACCGGCACTTCCTCCAGGGAAATGTCGCCCTCGGAGGTAGCAGCTACACGGGCCACCTCCTCCAGCGTGGTAATACCCTGCAGGGCGAAGTCCATGGCACACAGCCCAAGCGGGCGGTACAAGTGGCTCTTGCGGGCTTCGCGGGTGAACCCGGAAATGTCCTGGCGTCGCAGCGCATCCAGCATGCCCTCGTTCATTTCCAGCATTTCGTAGACACCCAGCCGGCCCCGGTATCCGCTATTGCCGCACTGGTAGCAACCTCGTCCGTGAACAAAACCGGCTTCGAGATCCAGCGGATCAAGGTCGAACTGGTTCAGCCAGATCTTTTCCTGGCTGGTGGGTTCGTAGGCCTCGCGGCAGTTGTCACACACTTTGCGCACCAGGCGCTGGGCTACAACACCCAGCAGCGAGCTGGCTACCAGGAAGGGTTCCACCCCCATGTCAATCAGGCGCATGGCGCTACTGATGGAGTCGTTGGTGTGCAGGGTGGAGAGCACCAGGTGGCCGGTCATGGCCGCGCGAAGGCCGATTTCTGCCGTTTCATGGTCACGCATCTCGCCCACCAGGATGATATCCGGATCCTGACGCAGGGCAGCCCGCAGGACACCGGCGAATTCCAGGCCGATTTTGGGGTTCACCTGTACCTGGGTGATACGCGGCAGACGGTATTCCACCGGATCTTCCGCGGTGATGATCTTTACTTCGGGCCGATTCAGCTCCGTCAGCGCACCGTAGAGCGTTGTGGTTTTACCACTGCCCGTGGGGCCGGTAACCAGGATCATGCCATGGGGCTTCTTGATCATGCGCCGGAAGTTTTCCAGCAACACCGGCGGCATGCCGGTGACATCCAGGTTCAGCATGCCCTGGCTCTGGTCCAGCAGACGCATGACCACGGACTCACCGTACTGCACCGGCATGGTAGACACACGCACGTCGATACTGCGGCCCTTGACGCGGATATTGAAGCGGCCGTCCTGGGGGATGCGTTTCTCGGAAATGTTGAGGCCGGCCATCAGCTTCAGGCGCAGCACCAGGGCGGAGTTGACCCGCTTCTCTTTCATCACCTGTTCCTGCAGCACCCCGTCCACGCGCTGACGGATACGCACAACTGTCTCGTCCGGCTCGATGTGGATGTCGGAGCTGCGGGCCTGCACGGCATCCTCGAACAGGGTCTGCAACAGTTTGACCACGGGGGCCTCGGCACTTTCGGATTCTGCGCTGAGGTCCGCCAGGTCGAAGGCGTCGTCCCCGAGCTCGTCTTCCAGCTCTTCCGCCAGGGAGGCAATTTCGTCGGTACGGCGATAAACCAGGTCGAGGGTGCTGAGCAGCTCGCTCTCCCGCACAACAGCCTGCTTGATCGGCTGTTTGAGCACCCGTACCAGCTCATCGTAGGCAAAGATGTCCAGCGGGTCGGCCATACCCACCAGCAGTTCGTCACCCTGCTCCGCCAGCACAATGCTGCGGAAGCGGCGGGCCATGGCTTCCGGCAGCTTTTTGACCAGTTCGTTATTGAACTGGAAATGGCGCAGCTGCACAAAGGGTACGTCCAACTGGCGTGACAGGATATTGAGAAGGTTGTCCTCCTCCACATAGCCCAGGTCGATCAGGGTGCGGCCCAGCTTCCGCCC
>CAZFPG010000330.1:0-4130 GCA_964521055.1 uncultured Marinobacter sp. | reverse complement strand
GGGACGTTGCCATGCACGTGGCCGCTGTTAACCCACGGGTTGGCAAGCCGGAAGACATGCCGGCCGACGAGCTTGAGAAAGAAAAAGCGGTTATCAAGGCCCAGCCGGATATGGAAGGCAAGCCTGCTGAAATCGTCGAGAAGATGATGGGCGGCCGTATCAAGAAATTCCTGGCGGAAAACAGCCTGGTCGAGCAACCGTTCGTAAAGAATCCGGACCAGTCCGTTGGTCAGCTGATCAAAGAGAACGGCGCTGACCTGGCCAGCTTTGTTCGTCTGGAAGTCGGCGAAGGTATTGAGAAGGAAGAAGTGGACTTCGCTGCCGAGGTCGCTGCTGCGGCGGGCTCCGGCAAGTCCTGATCCTTCTGACAGGTGCCGAAGCACAGGCTGACGCACCGTTCGAGTCTGCCACGTTAGCTGGAGTAATCCGGCTCTCGTGGCGGGCTTGTATCTGAGATACCCCTTTTTTTACGAGGAGTATGTCAGATACAAGCCTGACAAGCTTGTCCTGCCAGACACCAAGCCAGACACAGAGAAGGGGATCCTCATGCCGAAGTCGTCCAATACCCAGCCCAGATACAAACGTGTTCTCCTCAAGCTCAGTGGCGAAGCCCTGATGGGCGACCATGATTTTGGCATTGACCCCAAAGTGCTTGACCGGATGGCGCTGGATATTGGCTCGCTGATCGGTATTGGTGTCCAGGTCGGCCTCGTTATCGGTGGCGGCAACCTGTTTCGTGGCGCTGCATTGAACGCTGCCGGCATGGACAGGGTAACGGGCGATCACATGGGGATGCTGGCAACCGTGATGAACGGACTGGCCATGCGTGACGCCCTGGAGCGCTCCAATATTCGCACCCGCGTTATGTCTGCCATCCCCATGAGTGGTATTGTTGAACACTATGACCGCCGCCGTGCCGTGCGTGATCTGAAAGACGGCGATGTGGTGATCTTCTGTGCGGGCACCGGGAATCCGTTTTTCACAACCGATTCAGCGGCTTGTCTTCGTGGTATCGAGATCGAAGCCGATGCAGTGCTGAAAGCCACCAAGGTTGATGGTGTGTACTCCGCAGATCCCTACAAGGACCCGACGGCAGAAAAGTATGACCACCTCACGTATGACCAGGTGCTGGACAAGAAGCTGGGCGTGATGGACCTGACCGCCATCTGTCTTGCCCGGGATCATGGCATGCCCCTCCGGGTCTTCGATATGAACCGTGCCGGCGCACTGACCCGGATTGTAACCGGGGAATCGGAAGGCACATTGATCGAGTAATCTGATTGAGACAATTTGAGCAACGAATCCGAGGATGCTGCAGTGATTGACGATATTAAAGCTGATGCCGAAAAGAAGATGAAAAAGAGCCTTGAGTCCCTGAACTCGGCTTTTAACAAGATCCGTACCGGTCGCGCCCATCCCTCCATTCTGGATAGCGTAATGGTTGATTATTACGGCCAGGAGACACCGCTGAAGCAGGTGGCGAGTGTTAACGTGGAAGATAACCGTACGCTGGCTGTTTCACCCTGGGAAAAGCCGATGTTACCGAAGATCGAAAAAGCGATCATGATGTCGGATCTGGGTCTGAACCCGTCCAACAACGGTGATGTAATCCGTATTCCCATGCCCATGCTGACCGAAGAAACCCGCAAGGAGATGGTCAAGCAGGCCAAGGCCGATGCCGAACACGGTCGGGTTTCTGTTCGCAATGCCCGCCGTGATGCCAACAGCACGCTTAAAGAGCTGCTGAAGGAAAAGGAAATCAACGAAGACGAAGAGCGCTACGGTGAGGAGGAAATCCAGAAATTGACCGACCGCTATATCGCCGAAATAGAGAAGCAGCTCAAGGCCAAGGAAGAGGACCTGATGGTTGTCTGAGCAGCCGGTTAATTTCAGCAACGTGATCAGTCAGTGCCAGCGGCGGTGCCCGGCGTTGGCTGAACAGGGGATTGCATGACGGAAAGTGTATCCGCAGAGATTCCGGTGTCGGCTGGCAACCGGCCCCGACATGTGGCCATTATCATGGATGGGAACAATCGCTGGGCCAAGGCCCGGCGATTGACAGGCGTTGCCGGCCACAAGGCGGGTGTTAAGGCCGTCAGATCGGTGGTGGAAACCTGTGCCCGAGAAGGGGTGGAGGTGCTGACACTTTTCGCGTTCTCCAGTGAAAACTGGCGGCGGCCAGAGGACGAAGTATCCGCCCTGATGCGCCTGTTCCTGTTTGCCCTGGAGCGGGAAGTAAAAAAGCTTCACCGCAACGATATCTGCCTGCGCATCATCGGCGACCGCACGGCCTTCAGTGCCAACCTCCAGGAACACATGGCCCGTGCTGAAGAGCTCACCCGCGACAATACCCGGATGACCCTTGTTATCGCGGCGAACTACGGTGGCCACTGGGACATTACCCAGGCCAGCCGGAAAGTGGCCGAGATGGTGCGCACGGGGGAACTGGCACCTTCAGACATCACAGACGACCTGATACAGCAACACCTCTCCATTGGCGACCTGCCGATGCCGGACCTGATGATCCGCACGGCAGGCGAGCAACGCATCAGCAATTTCATGCTTTGGCACCTGGCGTACACCGAGCTGTACTTTTCTCCTGTTTACTGGCCGGATTTCCGTGAACAGGAAATGAGCCAGGCGCTACAGGCGTATGCGGGCCGAAAACGCCGCTTTGGTCAGACAGACGACCAGATCGCCAGCGTTTCGTCGGAACAATAACGACAAGATAGCGAACGATACCGTGCTTAAAACCCGTATTATTACCGCGCTCATACTGGCACCCATCGCCATTGGCGGGATTTTCTTTCTGCCTCCCCTTGGCTTTTCCCTGTTCACCGGCGCCATCATCACCATCGGTGCCTGGGAGTGGGCCAACATGTCCGGCATGGTGGCCCCTGTCGCCCGTATTGCCTATGCGCTGGTGGTCGCCGCTGTACTCTATGCCCTGTTGAATGTGCCTGCCGTGGCTGTGCTCTGGCTGGCACTCGTATGGTGGGTTCTGTGTTTTCTGCTGGTACGAAGCTACCCGACTGGCGCCGGGCGTTGGGGCAGTGTGCCTGCCCGGGCTGTCATGGGGCTGCTGGTGCTGGTCCCTGCCTGGGTCGGGCTTAACCATATACGCACCGGCGACTTCCAGTTTGGTGACAGCAGCAACAGCCTCCTGGTGATTCTCTACGTCTTCTGTGTGGTGTGGGTAGCTGACATTGGCGCCTACTTCGCAGGCCGTGCCTTCGGCAAGGCCAAGCTCGCGCCGCGGGTCAGTCCGGGCAAGTCCTGGGCCGGTGTCTGGGGTGGCCTTGCCGCCGTAGCAGTGTTTGCGGTCATTATCAGCGCACTCGCGTCGGCGACCATTACCCAGTCGCTTCTGCTGGTTATTGCCAGCCTGGTGACTGGCGCTGTTTCGGTGGTTGGTGATCTGCTCGAAAGCATGCTGAAGCGCTTCCACGGCATCAAGGACAGCAGCCAGCTGTTACCGGGCCATGGTGGCATAATGGACCGGATTGACAGCCTGACGGCCGCGATTCCGGTATTCGCACTGATTATTACTCTGCTCGGTTGGCTGACGGCAGGGCAATGGTGAGCACTGTGAAACGATGCATCACGATATTGGGCGCAACAGGTTCCATAGGCCTGAATACGCTGGACGTTATCCGTCGGCACCCGGATCGTTTTTCGGTGTATGCGTTAACGGCCAGTACCAGTGTCGAGGGCATGGCGGAGTTGTGCCATGAGTTTCGCCCCCGCTACGCCGTGATGGCGGACGAGAAAGCTTCTCAGGCGCTGTCTGCGGCGCTTTCAAACCTGCCGTCGGTCACGGTGCTCAGTGGTGCCGAGGCGCTCGCCCAGGTGGCCTCAGACGCCGATGCGGACACTGTCATGGCCGCTATCGTTGGTGCGGCCGGTCTGCCACCCACGTTGGCCGCCGTGCGTGCTGGCAAACGGGTGTTGCTGGCCAACAAGGAAGCACTGGTGATGTCCGGCAAGTTGTTCATGGACGCGGTTGCAGCATCCGGTGCGGAAGTACTGCCCATTGACAGCGAGCACAATGCCATCTTCCAGTGCATGCCCCCGGACAAGATCCGGAATACCGGCAGTGCAGGTATTACCCGCATTCTGCTGACGGCGTC